>NZ_JAUBOJ010000075.1:0-21496 GCF_036700185.1 Microcoleus sp. BM001215392
TCTGACATCTGCGGTTTCTGTATCGAAAAGAAGACTTATGCAATTCAAGTCTACTCAACCGCAATAAATAGGCGCTACCAGCAGTAACTAATCTCAGCATCTTAGCTGCGGACGAGCCTGGGATTAATTAATCTCATAAAACCCGCGGCCAAATACTAGAGAAATTCGGTGTTATTCTATCAGTGCCGATGAATGCGATCGGAGATTTTGGTCGATCGCACTTGTTGCTGCATCCAGAGATGATATCATGTCTGTTGAATTGCCCGCCATCAAATTTTGTCGTTTGGTTGGGGCAGGTTGATAGATATTGTGGATGTGAATCAAAAATTGTTAGTGAACCCGCCACAAGTATTATGGTTAATTGAGCAACCAAAATCTGCCCCAGGAGCAAGAGATCGATCGCAATAATTGATACCGAAATACCTATGACTGCCGCTGTTTCCCTGCAAAATGCCTGCAAAATATACAACAAAATTCCCGTTGTCAATGACCTTTCATTCACGATTGAAGCCGGAGAAATGTTCGGGCTGCTGGGCCCCAACGGTGCCGGAAAATCGACGACAATTCGGATGCTGACTACCCTGACTAAACCCAGCAGCGGTCAAATTCAGGTAGCTGGATATGACGTGATGCGCCAAAGCTTGCAAGTGAAACAGTCCATCGGCGTGGTACTCCAACAAACCAGCGTTGATACTGAGCTTTCCGTCTGGGAAAATATGGAATTTCACGGGCGGATGCACCACATCCCCAACCCGAAACGGCAACAGTTAATTAAACAGTGGTTGGGATATGTAGAATTAGCAGAAAGACGGGATGATTTAGTAAAAACTTTATCGGGCGGAATGAAGCGCAGGTTGCAAATTGCCCGAGCGCTTTTGCACGAACCACAAATTTTATTTTTGGATGAACCGACTGTAGGTTTAGATCCGCAAACGCGGCGGAGGTTGTGGGAAATTATTCTAGATTTGAACAAGCAGGGAATGACGATGCTGTTGACTACGCATTATATGGATGAAGTCGAGTATTTGTGCGATCGCATCGGGATTATGGACGGCGGTAAGTTGATTCAACTGGGAACGCTGGCGCAACTGCGGCAGGAACACGGTCAAGGGTTGGTGATGAAGCAAATAGGCGATCGCTGGGAATACAAGTTTTTCCCGACTTTGGAAGAAGCTAATTTTTATTTGGATGCTAAAGATGATAAGACTGGGATGATGGTTCGTGCTTCTAATTTAGAGGATATTTTTGTAGAATTAACAGGACGACAGTTAGATTGAGCCGTGGCTAATTGCTTTTTTACTAATATCGGATCGAACTAAATCCTGATTCCTTCAACGTCCATATTTTCAATTACCAATTTCCCAATGACTCGCTTAGCCACAACCATAGAAGCTATACTTTACCTCAAAGGTCAGCCAGTCTCCCTCGCAGAAATTGCTGAGATTGCCAAGTGCGATCGCTCCGAAGCCGAAGATGCAATCATCGAACTCATGTCTGACTCATCCCACCGCGACAGTGCCCTAGAAGTCGTCGAAACTCCGACGGGATACAGCCTGCAACTAAGAGAAGAGTTTGCCAGTTTAATGCAAACTTTAATACCTCCAGAATTAGGTGTTGGGGCTTTGCGGACGCTGGCGGCGATCGCCCTCAAAGGTGGGATTGCGCAGCCAGATTTGGTTAACCTGAGGGGTTCGGGAGCTTACCAACAAGTGCAAGAACTGGTGGAAATGGGTTTCGTGCGCAAGCGCAAGCCCACGGATGGGCGATCGTACTGGCTACAAGTTACCGATAAATTTCACCGATACTTTCAAGTAGATCAATTACCAAGACAATTGCAAATTGACTTTCAGGCAAATTTGTACCCAAGCAATGACGAGTAGTTTGAAGTAGAATGTAGCAAGCCAGAAATTAAGAATCGCCAAATGGTTTTTCACCCTGACTTTGACCGGGACAATGCCCAACAAACCGCAGTCAATCCACTTCTGAAGTACCTCCAACACCAATCTCCCGAGGTTCTAGCCCGCATCGCCAAATCCGCCAGCCCTGAAATCAAAGAGATTATTTCTCACAACGTTCAAGGACTTGTCGGTGTTTTGCCTTCAGACAATTTTAACGTTCAAATTACCACTGACCGCGAAAATTTAGCAAATTTGCTAGCTTCAGCGATGATGACAGGCTATTTTCTCAGACAAATGGAGCAGAGGATGCAGCTAGAAGAAAATTTAGCAAGCACGAGTTCGATAAAACCAAACTCTTCTAAAGAAAAGTAAAAAACTCGATGGCTTGGGGAAGCCATAAAGCTGAAAGTGGTTCAAAAAGTAAACAGTCCTGGGTGTACAGGCAATTAAGAAACCGGGTTTTTAATCCTATATCCCTCGCGCTACACGGAGGATTTGGGTAAAACACCCGGTTTCTGCGTCCAAAGTAGTTGTACAGAATTGATTGCATAAAATATGCGATCGCAGCTTTGTCAGCCTCAAAATCCTTTGTGTAATTAGTTTTGTGCAACTACCCATTGAGCATCTGGTGCATCTTTCATCCTCCATGGTGGCAACTAACCACCGGCCGGGCTACCGGATAGGGGAAAAGCACCGGGACGTACTTTAAGTTTCTGAACTTGACCAAAACGGTTAATTTCGAGTTCGAGTTCTTTGCCGACAGCGGTGTTTTCCACGCGTTCTTGCACGTCTCCAGGACTGTTAACGGCAATTCCGTCAACTTTTTGGATGACATCTCCGGCGCGCAAGTTGGCTTGTTGGGCTGGGGAATTTTCGACAACTCGGGTCACGGCTACGCCTTTGTCGATCGTAATTTTATTGTCGAGCTGTTTGTTGACTTCTGCCTTGGTGGCGGGAGTCAAGCTGAGCATTTGAATGCCGAGATAGGGATGTTCGGCTTTTCCTTTGGCGAATAACTGGTCGGACACTCGTTTGGCGGTTTCGATCGGAATTGCAAATCCCAAGCCTTGAGCGTCGGCGCGGATAGCGGTATTGATGCCAATGACTTCGCCTTGGTCGTTAAGCAATGGGCCGCCGGAATTGCCGGGGTTGATGGCGGCGTCAGTTTGGATGAAGCGGACTCGCTTGTCGGGGATGCCGACTTGGGAACTGGTTCTACCGGTAGCGCTAATAATGCCCACAGTCACGGTATTGTCGAGACCTAAAGGATTGCCGATCGCGATCGCCCACTGTCCCGGTACAATATTATCCGATCGACCCAAAGCCACCTGCGGCAGTTCCTTAGCATTAATTTTCACCACAGCAACATCCGTCAGCGGATCGACGCCCTGGACTTTACCCTCAAACTCGCGGCCGTCTTTGAGCGTCACCTTCACAGTATCCGTCCCAGAGACGACGTGAGCATTCGTCACGATACGGCCGTCAGAAGTGAGAATAAACCCCGAACCAGTACCGCGCTTGACTCGTTCTTCCGGCTGCGGCAAATTGTCGCCAAAAAACCGACGAAACAAAGGATTTTTGAAAGCTTCGGGCACTTGATTTGTCACCTTGCTGGATGCGTCAATGCGCACGACGGCCGGGCCAACTTTTTCGGCTGCTTCAGCAATAAAATTGGGATTGCTGCGATCGACTGGGCGATTTTCCTGAACAGGAGGAGAGGCATAGGGCGGCATTTGCTGGCGCACCACAGGCAAAACAGATCCGGTTTCTAGATTGTTTGAGCCTTGCAGATAGCGATTTCCCAACCAACCGATGCCTCCGCCAATAGACAGCAAAGTCACATAAAGTGTCAACTGCTTAAAAGATAAACTCATATTTAACAACTCCGGCTGAATACCTCATCCCCGCAGACACCTTCGGCATCAAGCATTTTTGTCTTGGCGACGGTTCGGAAGCGGGGCGGGGCGTACCGCTTCCTCTCCTAAGATAGCTAGGGCATCACGGGCCAAAATTGCCTGATGAGCCAAGAGCGACAAAAACTAATAATTCTCATCGTAACTTGGCTTAGCCTGGGATTTACAAGTCACTGGCCCGGCTCAAGCTTTCAAATATGCGGTTTCACTAGGCTATATAGTTGTCAATTGCCGGAAATGAATACTTTTTTTGTACTTAATGACTTTTAAACGCTGATTTCTGGTGATTTGAGCACTTCTAAAGGTCGATCGTCCCTGTTGGACAAACGGCGGCAAATCCTCCTCCCGGTTCGCCATCGAGAAAACTCTGACTGCACCCGCGATTGTCCGATAGTTGCTGTATCTCGATCGGTACGCTACACAACAAAACCAGGAGCAAGCTACGGTTACGGAAGATAAACCTTAGGATTATGGGACTTTATGCGCTTTTTTTTGTAGGCTTAAGTACCAGAGCCGGGAAAAATCAGCGCCAACCCTTAAGCAATTAATTAACTGAGATTCCTGCTAGATAAATCCTAGACAAGTCTAGACATTTATTTCTTACTTCAACGGGAGCATGGGAGCGGTTATCCCTCGGTAAGCTTTCACGCTTTAGCCAAACGTGATAAATTAATCGCTGCATTTAAATCCCTGTCCATCGAATGACCGCAACTTCCGCAGTTGTAAGTTCTTTCTTTTAGTGGCATATCTTGAATATGTCCACAATTAGAACAGGTTTTACTTGACGGAAACCACAGGTCAGCAATCATGATTTCACAGCCAAACTTTTTAGCTTTATATTCCAACTGCCTTCTGAACTCATGGAAACCACAATCAGCAATCACTTGAGCTAATTTGTGATTTGATAACAATCCGGCAACGTTCAAATCTTCTACTACTATTTTTGCGTGGTTTTTGCATAAGAAAGTAGTGACTTGGTGCAGAGTTTCTTTCCTGAGATTTGCTATCCTAGCATGATGCTTCGCTAACTGGATTTTTGCCTGATGTCTATTATTGGAACCTTTGACTTTTTTGGCAAACTTTTTTGATAATCGTTTAAGCTTTTTGATGTTAGCCTTGTAATGTTTTGGATTGGGAAAGATTACCCCGGTGGATAGTGTGGCTAGCACCTTGACCCCTAAATCAACGCCCACGCTCTCGTGTTGCTTGATAGTTGGTTTGTGTTCTTGCTCGTAAGCAAACGCCATAAACCAACTATCAGCCGTTCGTGAGAGCGTAATTGCTTTACACGTGGTATGAGGAAGTCCTTCATGAGTTCTTACCCATCCAATTGTGGGTAATTTAATTGAGAGACCTCCCACTGAAATTGGTTTACCACCCGCATCAATTGTAAATGAATCGTGATGTCCTTTCTTTTTAAACTTCGGATAACCGCCTTTACCAGAGAAGAACCGAGCGAAGGCATCCCCTAGGTTGTCAAAGGCGTATTGAGTTATTTTTTGACAAATACCTGTTTCTTTGATCCATGTAAACTCCGGCTTTACATGATTGTTGAAGAACTTCTTTAAGAGGTATTTATTTGGCTTAATTCCATCCTTGTAGAGACTATTCCAAGTAGCCAATCCCCAATTATAAGTAAACCTTGCAATTCCTGCGTGTTTACTCATAACCACGGACTGAGCCTTACTTAGTTTGAGTTTCGTCTTGATGGATAAAAGCATTGTTCGACCTCAACACTGTGTTTCTTTACTTTTTGAGTATACATCCTCGTGTCTAGGGTTGTCAATAGTTTTTTGGAGTTGATTTTTCAGGTCGGCGGAATAAGACCTCAACCCGTACAACCTACAAGAAAAGCAGTGAATGATAGCCATTAGATCCTCGACTAATTCCTGCTGCGGCGACAAAGACTCCTGATTAGCGACGATGATTTCGCAACCGTAAGTTGTAGCTAGCTCTTCTACAAAGTCAAATGCAAACCTACAAAGTCTGTCCTTGTGTGCAACAATTAAAGTTTTGATTTCACCTTTAATGATAGAAAATACAATATTTAAAAACTTTTTACGCTTAAAGTTGAGTCCTCCCCCGATTTCTTTTACGTATTCATCAATAGCTAGTCCTTTTGCGGTACAAAAAACTTCCATAGCCTTAATTTGATTCAATAACTCCGGCTTTTGGTTATTTGAAGATACACGACAATACACAATTATTTTCTTTTTTGTTTCTAAAGGTTGTAAACCTTGAGCTCTTCTTAAATCATCGTCAGTATAGTAACGGTAATTAGAAACTGTTCTTTTTGCGGGTAGCTTCCCAGAAATATCCCAGCGCTGCAAGGTTTTTACTGTCACGCCTAATTTTTTGGCAAACTCATGTGGCTTATACATAAGGTCGATGTCTATACTTCAACCTTATTGTACATTATTGTCTATGCTTTCTCCATCTAAGGACTTACTCAATGGCTGTGCCATAATGATTGGAAAGCTAAGCCCGTGGCGAGATTTGAACTCGCGACTTCCTCCTTACCAAGGAGGTACTCTACCCCTGAGTTACACGGGCATAAAAGATTAAAAATCCTCAATTAAAATGTTTGACTTTTAATTTTTAACTTTTAACTTTTATGTGAATTGTGGTGGGCCGGGCTGGATTTGAACCAGCGTAGGCGTAGCCAGCGGATTTACAGTCCGCCCCCATTAACCGCTCGGGCACCGACCCATTTGTACCCACAGTTAAACATCCTAGCAGATTATTCTTTTTTTGCAACACGACATTTAAAACTCTAGTCATTGAAAGTGGAACAGATAAGTTTAATTTATATAAACCGGAGAATTGAACTTTCCTGGGCTGACGCACTGCGATGGCAGAAACCGGGTTTTTTACAGAATCTGAGGGTTACAACGACTTATTTTGGTGAAAAACCCGCTTTCTCGCCACCTGTGTGTCTCGGATGTCGATCGCCACCGAAGTTAAGCTAAGTGGCAATTCCTAATTCACCAATTGACCGGTTTCTTGTAGGGAGTGGAGGCGGCGGTAAATGCCTTTTTGGTTCAAGAGCTCGTCGTGGGTGCCAACTTCGACAATTTTACCGCCGTCGAGTACGACGATCGCATCGGCTTCGCGAATTGTACTCAGTCGGTGGGCAATAATTATGGTGGTGCGGGTACCCAAAATATTCTGCATGGCTAGCTGGATCGATCGCTCCGACTCATAATCCAAACTAGAAGTAGCTTCGTCAAAGATTAACACGTCCGGCTCCACCAACAGCGCCCTAGCTATGCCCAACCGCTGGCGCTGACCGCCGGACAACCGCATTCCGCGTTCCCCGACAACGGTATAGTAACCTTGGGGCAACAAGTTCACAAACTCATCAACTCGGGCGATGCGACAAGCTTCCTCAACCTGCGCGAAAGTTGCTTTGGGGTTGCCGTATTTCAAATTTTCCAGCAAAGTGCCGTTAAAAACGTCTACTTCTTGATGAACAATGGCTAAACGCTTGCGGTAGCCCGTGACATTTAAACTGGAAATATCCTCGCCGTCGATCAAAATGCGGCCGGAGTTAGGCTCAAAATACCGAAACAGCAGTTTAACTAATGTTGATTTCCCGGAACCCGATCGCCCGACTAATGCTACAGTCTGACGGGGGTGAATCAATAAATTGACATCCTGCAAAACAGGCTTTTGGCGATCGTACCCAAATGTCAGCCCGCAAAACTCAATTTTCCCACTAAATCTATAGGGCGAGGCAGATACAGCATTTTCCGTTGCTAAATTCACCGCATCTATACCGTCTGGTAACTGCATAAACTCGTGGAAGCGGATCATTGAAGAATAGCGGCGGGCAAATAATTCGGCGATAATGCTAATCGGACGCAGTTGGGAATAGGCCATGCTCGCCAAAGTGTAAACTGTGACAAAATATCCCAGAGACATCTTGCCTGCAACGGTTTCTGCTAGGCTAAAACCCAGAACACAAAACAGGCAAAACTGCACGATCGTCTGTTGGTATGTTCCCAGGGTGACGTATCCTTTGTGAATGCGGTTAATTACAACTTTCAATTCGCGATCGAGTCTGGTTGTTTGCCTTGTGAGTTCAAGAGTTTCCGTCGCAAAAGCTTTGACTGTTTTGATGTTGGTGATAATTTCCGAGTTGCGGCTTTCGGTATCTTCGATGTATTCATCAAGAATTTCTTCTCGCGCAGTCACCTGCTGGAGACCTTTTAAGGTGAAACTGAGGATAAATAGGAAGGAAACTAAAATTAATAAGCCGATCCGCCATTCAATCAACCAGATAACTGCAAAGATGCCGGCTAAGCGGACGACTTCGGGGATGAATTCGCCGGCAATTTCTGGGTATGTCCAAGTGTGGTTGGCGATGCCTTTGGCGATGCGGCTGGAAATTCGTCCGGCGTTGTTTTCGTCGTAGAATTCTAGGGGTAATGTCAGGATTTTACTAATCGCCCCTCTCATTCGATCGCGTCGTGCTGTCAATGGTAGCGCCCAGTGATACCAATTCCCCACCCAAGGCTGTATGGGTGCTTTGGCGACTGTTACCAGAAAAATTAAGCCCAGCAATACCGATAGCGATAATATTTTACTGGCGGGCTGTTGGGTAAGTGAGGCGATCGCTGCGATCGATTTTTGCGTTACTGTATCTGTAGGTTGATTCGACAATACGTTTAACAGTTGCCCGATCGCGTAGGGCACAGCTAGATCGGCGAGTTCCAACACGCTGGATGCACCGATGCTGAAAACCGACATTTTCCAGTAGTCGCTGTAGTATTTGAGGATGTCCCGAAAGCTTGCCATAATTTTTTTTTGAGATACAACCCTTGTAAACACTTGAGTCTGATAACTGCGCGCTCCGGGCGCCTTGCTTACAAGTGTACTACAAAAGTAGTTATTAGGGGATCTTTTTGGGATAAAACTAGAGCATACCGGGGGTCCAGTGCGATCGCAGCCACGGGCGATCGGAAATTGATATTATTTGTGGTGAAACGGCGATCGCCCTGGAAGCAGATTTACCGACGATCGCCCGCGATGATATTTGAAGGGTGGCCAAGCAGATGAAAGCGAGAGTCAAGAGGAGCGATCGCCTATGATGATTGACCAGGATAAAACACTCATCAAGCTCAGGATAAGCACCGTACAACCGTTTGGCAAGCGCTGTCTGAGCCCCAAAAAACACAGAAGGCAGAATTTTGGGGAAATTCTGCCTTCTGAGGAAATGCTTTCTAATTTTGAGGTTTTAGTCGTCTGTTAGCTGAAGGTGTAGGCTGATTGCAACGCCCACCAGATGAGGAAGCCGATGCCGCCCGCAATGACGATCGCCGAAATGGCGATGGCGATCGGGCTGTCAGCTCCTTTGAACTTCATGATTCCGCGATTTAAGTCTGACATGAGCAGTGTTCTCCCACAATTGCAGCTTGATTGTAGCTTTGCCTTCGGCGGATCGCGGTCAAAAGCAATGCAATTACTGATTTTTTTAAGAATCTGGCGGCGGTAATTTCAGACGGGGAAGGGCATTGGGGCGCTGCTAGAGAGTTTCTGAAAAAAAACTACAAAAAACACTTGACAAATCCTCAGAAGTGAGAGATTATAGTTAAGACCGCAGGAAATGCGGGTGTGGCTCAGTGGTAGAGCGTCACCTTGCCAAGGTGAATGTCGCGCGTTCGAATCGCGTCACCCGCTTTAGAAGATAAAGCAAATAAACAAAGTAAAAAAGTATAGCAAGAAAGTTTTATTGATACTTCTAATGGTGGTTGAAAATACCCAAGTTAGTGGTAGAATTGAAGGCACAACTTGCAGGTTAAAATCGCCGATCGGACTATTGCTCCGAGCAGGCAGTTAGAAGCCTCGATCGGGCAGAATTGAAAAGTCTGATTGAGCAGATATGTTAACGATTATTTTTGTAAAAACGCTTTTTTTATCAGATCGCCCGTGCCATCCCAAAAAGCTCCAAAGATTGACTTAAATGATGAGTACCCCTGCCCTTGCCGGCGCCGGGGTCGTCTAGTGCCGATCGCACTAACAGAAGCCTTTGGCTGCAACCGTTGTCAGCAAATATTTGTGTTGGATGAAAGCGGACACGTCATAGAGCAACTATCAACGAACTATCCTTACAAGCAGGCTTGGAGGTGGACGGGCGAGCACTGGAACAGAGCAAATCCGGGTTTG
The DNA here is from genome assembly GCF_036700185.1 of Microcoleus sp. BM001215392. Taxonomy (NCBI): domain Bacteria; kingdom Bacillati; phylum Cyanobacteriota; class Cyanophyceae; order Oscillatoriales; family Microcoleaceae; genus Microcoleus; species Microcoleus sp. BM001215392. The sequence continues at coordinate 9,980 of NZ_JAUBOJ010000075.1, forward strand.
AAGGCTCACTACTTGCCCCTGGCCCTAGGGATGATTTTGGTGCCTCTAGTGATTTGGTTGCCACTGGCATTGCACTCGCCGGGCCCGAATGTTATTCTGTGGGCAATGGTCGCTGTGTTGCTAGCAATGCTGCCGGCGCTGATGGTATGGCTAGCTTACAGGCGTTAGTGAGATGATAATAGAGGATTTTAGCCATTCATCAGATGGGGCAAATGTCGCCCGCCGCGCCAATCTTGCTTCTTTGGAGTTGGCGGCGACAAAAAGTACGGATCGCGCTGCTGCTTTGCAGGCGATGGCGATCGCCCTCAAACGCCGACAAAATGACATTTTAGAAGCAAATACTCTGGATCTCGAAGCAAGTCGCGACATGGCAATTCCCGATTTGATCGTGGAGTGGCTGAAGCTGACGCCGGAACGGATCAAGACAACTGTCCAAATTCTGGAACGGTTGGGGGAAATGCCAGATCCGATCGGCAGAGTGATCAATGCTTCTTATCAGGTCGATCGCTGTCAAGTGTACTGTCAATCGTTGCCGCTGGGGGCGATCGCCCTAATTTACGAGGCGTTTCCCGAGTTGGGGGCGATCGCGGCCGGTTTGTGTCTCAAAAGTGCTAACAGTTTGATTCTCAAAGGTGGCAGCGAAAGCTGGCAAACTAATGCTGTAATTGGAGAAGCTTTGATGTCGGCGATCGATGAGGTCGGTTTGCCATCAGGATGTTTGCAGGTACTACCGCCGGATCGGGGCGCTTCGATCCGTGATTTAGTCACTCAAGACCAATATCTCAATTTAATTATTCCCTACGGTAGACCGAGTTTGGTACAGCAGGTGGTAAGGCTGTGCACAGCGCCCGTGTTGCGATCGGCAATGGGGAATTGCTACCTTTATTGGTCGCCGACTGGTAGTTTGGAAATGGCAAGGTGGATGATTTTGGACAGCCATCAAAGCGTGCCCGATCCGGTAAACGCGATCGAGAAAGTGCTGATCGATCGCAATCAAAAGCCTTCTTCCTTAGTCAGGCTGTGGAACAGTTTAAAAGAAAAAGGCTTTCAAATTAACGCCGACGCGGATCTTGTGGCAGATTTCCCCGAGTTGAAGCTGGCTGAACCCTACGAGTGGACTCAACCATATTTAAACAAAACGATCGCGTTTAAAGTTGTGGATAGTCTGGAAATTGCGATCGGCTGGATCAACCGCTACAGCAGCGGCCACGCAGACTGCATCGCCACGGAATCTTACTTAGAAAGCCGCCAATTTGCTTTGGATGTCAACAGCGCCTCTACTTTTATTAATGCCTCGCCTCGGTTTTGGCGCTATCAAAATCGCGGAGATGCGATATTTTTGGGAATGTCCAACCAAAAAGGTTATCGCCGGGGATTAATTGGTTTAGATACGCTGACAACAATTAAAGAAATTGTTCAAGGTAACGGACTTTTTTAGAGAGTTAGATTTTGTAGTTGGGCTGAGGAATTGAATTTAAGGCAGAGCATCTTGTTCTAACAAAGTTTGATCGTTCGGACTTCAGTCCTATCCGCCGGCTTTTAGTTGACAAAAACTAACAGCAGTAATACAATAACCAACTTTTATTGTAGGTGGTTAAGCGGAGAGGATAGAAGATAAGATTCAAAATCTATAGAAATAGGATGTATTTTAGCGACTCAATTTGATTTGCTATACAGATTACTGAGAATTAAAATCTGCCAATAATTACTTTTTTATGATAAGTATAAAGTGTCTGAACAACTATTGTAAATTTACTCAAATAATGATTAGCGAATCCTAAATTATCCTAAAATAGATATAATTAAAATAGCAAAAAAAATCTGACTGAAATTACGGTGTGATTAGCAAACAATGAATTCCGAAAAAATGCTCATTTCTTTAGACGAGACACTCGATCGCGAAACGCTAATTCACCAATCGACATACATTAAAAAATTGCGTCCGCTGCTGCCACCAGAGGCCTTTGAACCAGATCCTAGCAAGTTAGGAATTCTGCTAATCAATCTAGGAATTCTCTTGCTGGGATGGGGAATTGCCGACTATCTCGATCGCTGGTCTGTGTATTTTTTATGGCTTTACTTACCTTTAGCCGCGATTATGGGCAATAGTATCATAGTTTTGCTATTTAGCTCCCACGATTTGATGCACGGTAGCGTTCAGAAAAAGTCTCGCCTGACTTATCCGATCGCCTTTTTAGGCCTAAGTATGCTATTGATGCCACCTACTCAGTGGAAATCGCTGCACAACCTCGTACACCACAATACCACCAATTCCCTAGCAGACCCCGATCGCAATTACCTGCACCAGCAGCCGGATACTTGGGGAAAATGGATTCAAAATCTATTTGTACCGTCGGTAGAAGTCAATCCGCTGTGGTTGATTGTCGGAATGGCTGGAGCGTGGGCGGTGCACAACTTCCGCAACGTGTCCTCAGTCTTGTTATTCAACAATAAATCTGTGGATTACGTGCCGGCTGCGTTTACCGTTAGTCCGAAAGATCGATCGACAATCGGCTGGGAATGTCTGGGAATCTTGGGAATCCATCTGAGCATCTTGTTCTACCTAGACTTTAACCCGATTAAAGTTACTCTGGCATACATTTTGCCGATCGCGATCGGTCATGCGGGAGCAATGTTTTACATCTATACAAACCATATGGGTTGTCGGATGACTAGCATTAATGACCCACTGATCAATAGTGCTTCGCTGCGACTTCCTAAAATATTTGACTTGCTGCACTTAAATTTCTCTTACCACACAGAGCACCACATTTTCCCCAGCATCAACTCAAACTATTACCCAATGGTGCAAGAGTTGTTACAAATTCACTATCCCGAGCGGATGAATTTAATCGATGCTGGCGAAGCTTGGCGGTTGCTGAGGGAAACGCCGCGGCATTACAAAGATGAAGTTACCTTCACTGATTCTTTAGGAAAAATGTCAGTTAATTGCAGCATTTTGGAAGAATATCAAGGCTAATTTAACGATGTTAAAAAAGTAAGGTGCGCCACAAGCACACTACTTTTTTTACAAAGTTATATAATTTCCGAAAATAAGGTTTGTAGTGCGGACTTGAGTCCGCATCCATGACGATTGACTATTCGTCCTCACTACAAACATTTTTGATTGCGGATGAACCCGAGGGAATTGAGCGGACATCAGATTATTTTAGGTCAATACGCTTTACTTAAGACAATCCACGGAGAAAACGATGTGACAAACAGACGCTGCGATTGCTCTCTCTAGGATCGCAATGACAAAAAAACCTTAAGTAAACCCTATTGTATTTTAGGTTAGATCGCGTTAAAAACCGCCGAGTCAGTTCGGCGGTTTTTAACTATGATTTGGTATTATATCCTGTCCAGTCGATTACAGTAAAAACAACGGTTAGTAGTGCGTCGGGAGTGTCCGCTATACGGCTGCGGACACTCCCGACGCACTACTAACCAATTTGATTGCGTTCAATCGATCGGAATTGATATTAAATGCTGATGCTGTTGATTACTAAAGAAGGTTTTAGAGCAATATATGGCACTAATCGCTTTTTATTGTTGGCATCAATCTTCTGTTCTGCGATATTCAAATCTTGCTGGAATTGTCTGAGTAACTGTGGGATGAGAGTTCCCTCAAAAACTTGGTCGAAGGTGGCACGGTAGAGGTCTTGAAAAGAGCGGTCATAATAACCCAAACGGTCATACTTATAAGCTGACAAAGTAAACAAGATTCGCAGTTGTTCGGCTGCTTTTTTGTAGGGCGGAAGCAACTGTAGAAGCTTTTGTTCCGTAATTACTTCTGGAGTATCGGACTTGATAATTGCCGGAATATCTCGGTAAGCAGCCAAAGGCATATTGGCAGCGAAACTCATGTATTGATGCTGGGTGTAATTCACAGCAGAATGCTGCGGCCCGCAGGTAAAAATCACTGTTGTGGCAATATCAATCAATTGTTGAACATCGTCAATGCGCTGCGGCATTCCTTTGACTTTACCCCCTGTCTCGGAGGATAATTCTTGGGCCCAGCGTTGCAGTTCGGTATCATCGGTAATTTTCTGCTTGGTCGAGTAAAAGAATTTGAGATAGCCGGAGACAAAGGTTTTAATCGCGTTCCACAGCAGCAATCCGTCATCTCGGTAAGGATAGTGAGGTAATTGAGTTGTGTTGTCCATTCCTCGGTTTTTTAGTTCCGTTGGAAAAGCAAATTGATCGAGACTCCAGTTAGTGCAGGCTTCCCTGCTGATGTCTACTGTCTCTGGTAAGGTTCCTGCTAGCAACTCATCGACTGGGCCTCCAGGGGCGATCAACTGATTGCGTGCGAGATTGTTGTTGGTCAACATGAAGCGAAAGTGGGGTTTGAGCAGCAAGCTGAGGGGATGATTTTCTGCTAACTGTCGGGCTGTGACGATCGCGATCGGTTCCATGACAAGATGGGTTCGACCTAAATGCGAGCTCATTTCGTGGTGATTGGCATCTGCTACTTGCACGCAGAGTTTGGCAAACAACCAATTGAGGGGGCGATCGGAGGGGGTGTAGATATGGCTGCCCGGTTTGGGGTCTAGTTGGATGGCCAGGGGCACCAGTTCGCCCCGATCGCGCACTCCCGTCCAGCGCCAAGCGAAGAAAGCACGGGGTTTCGGCAAGTATTTCCTGCCCTTTTCATAAGTACCTCCTTGAATGCCAGAAGGCGCGAGATAGTTAGCGTCAGTACCACTGTAGTCGGCAATGTAAATACTTTTTTCCCGCAACAGTTTGGGGATCTCCAATAATGGCTGCTTGCTGTCAAGTTTTGTGAGGATTTCTGCCCGGGGGTCGGTGGCATCTAAGAAGCGAAGCACCATCGGATTTGCCCCTGACAACCGCTGTTCGGCAAAAGAGCGATCGGTTTGGAAAGTCTTCGCAACTTGAGGCAGTCGGAGCACGGGAAAGAAGTCTTCATAGTCTTGGAGCTCGTCAAGAGGATCTAGAAACGATCTCGCCTGAACTGCCAACATATTTATAGCCAGTTCAGAGGTTGCTAGTATCCGTTCTCCAATATAGTCGCTCGAAAAATTCTCGATCGCCGGGACGGTTTTTAATAATGCCAGAGGTGATAAACTGTTAAAGTCAAACTGATAATCTTGTTGCTGGCGGTTCAAGGAATCGGTGCGCTGTTGTTTCTTGGCATCGTCTTGAGGAAGGGAAGGTTTCATGATTTTTACCATTTATCAATTTTAGCCCTTATTTTGTAGTAAAATATAGGTAAAAATTACCACGCATCTGGGCTGGGATCAATCAAATCTTGTGACTCTATCACAAAACTTGATACAATCATAGTTCGGAGACTGGTAATTGCGATCGGGACATTTTTAAATATTTTTTTGCGACTTATCGAACTTTTTCAAACACGGCTACTATCAGATAATCAGTCCAGATACCTCCGGAGCCCCAATCCATTGAGCGAACCGAAACTTATCGTAATTCAAAAAACCTATGCAACAGTAGCTTCAGTTTCCCATCGTTCCAGTCAACCTGCTGTACCAGAATTTTTTGTTGACGCCTCTTATAACTAATCAGTTCGCGTTCAGTTATCTAACGACAATTAAGTTGGCTGTTTCGGACTTGATTCCTCAAAATCATAAAAATGATAGCCAACAATGTTACGAGCGGTGCTTCACTGAACTAGAGAGCAGTTCTTGTTTGTTTATCTAAGCATAATTAAGATCGCAGTCAGGGCGAAAGGTTTTGATTCAGACCTAGAAAGAGAACTCTGAGGCTAATGATGGGTAATTAGTCGGAGTTCGCATCCGGCTCAGTCCTGGATGCACTCCGACTTTTGTCAATCGGGTTGTTTAAATAAGATAGAAAGTTTGAACTGGGAGCATCTCAGTTTTGCAATTATAGTGCGAGCTTAAGAGCTCGGGAGCTGTACAATACTTGCGAATTCTTGAAGTGCTCGCACTCAAAGAACAAATGCTTTTTACAAAAATGAGATGCTCCCGTTTGAACTAAGTATCGGGATTCAAAAAAACCGATTGATGGGTCGAGGAATGTCAGCGACTAAGCATGAACCATTAAATATTGACCGTTGCCGTTATATTCACCATCGCAACTGGCGAAATTAGCCACAAACCAAATCAAGTAAAACCGCCAGATTCTGCGGAATTTGGCATAGTCGATGCCGTAGTCTAAATCTTTGACTATCGGCTGAGAGTCATCAAAGTTTTTCAGCCAGTTAGCAAAGGTTGTAGAGTAATTGTAACCGTTGAGATACCATCGTTTGATGGTTTTGAGGTCTTTGTTGTAGCTGGGAACTGCATCGTATTTCCAGTAACGGCCGTGGGGAAAAATGTATTTGTGGGTGAAAACGCTGGAGATGTTGTTAGGAGTACGAACTGTGATGATGTGAATGAAAACGCGACCGTTATCTTTGAGGAAAGAGGCGAGCTTTTGGAAAGCTTTCGTTAAATTGCCTACGTGTTCAAAAACTCCGAACGAGAGAATTTTGTCAAATTTGGTATCGAATTGGGCGTCGTTCAAATCTCCTTCATATAGGGTAAATCGACCGGAACTAAGGTAGCTTTCTGAGTCTTGCATCTTCTGACGCATATATTCGCATTGGTGCTGGCTGAGGTTAATGCCAGTAAACTGGACATTGGGGAATTTGGAAAGAATGTAATTGGGAACGCAGCCCCAACCGCAGCCAAAGTCTAAAATTCGATCGCCATCCTGAATCTCTAGCTTCTCAATCACATCATCAATCATCTGAATTTGGGATTGTTCGAGGTTGGCTGCTCCTTTTTCCCACAATCCCATGCTGTATTTCGGATAAATCAGTTGGCTCTGGCCTAACATGGGATTCAGCATGGCTTGAGGTAAGTCGTACTGAATTTTCATTAAATCCCGCGGGCCTTCGGCTGTATGCTCTGTTTCTTTGAGTACCCATTCGTAGGGTGCGAGCAGGGAGGGAAAATACTTAAAAAAGACGGGCATACAGGTATCAAATAGCGATCGCAATACAGAATCCGGTACTTCTAAGCCGTTGATATAAGACTCTGCTACTGCCATTTGCACGGCGTTAACTGCACTGACTGCGACGCGGGTTGCTCGATAGGCGATCGGACTTTTGAGATGGATATTTCCCACGAGCGGGATGTGCTGTTCGATGTTTTGTAGGGCTGTTGATGAACTCATGGTTATACGGGTTTTAAAGATGCTGCTATTCTATCTCAAGCAAATTGGCTGGTTGTTTGGGAGCCAAAAAGCTCAAACTATTGCCAACTAAGGTGTCTGCGGCAAAACTCCGAAAAATACGAGAAATATATGGCGGTTGAAGAGGATTTAACAACGGATTTATTGGGCTTTAGGCTATCATAAATTTATTAAGAATTATGTCGGTAAATTTGGGATTTTAGATGGGAGATTTGAGATTAATTCCACAGGCTTTAATGAAGCTTGAATTGAGGTGTTTTGAGGGTGCGATCGTTGATTTAAAGCTGAGTTTGTTTGGCGGTTGAGTGGAGGGCACGAGAAGCAAGTGTCGATCGCGACTTATACTGAATCAATCAGGGAATGCAGAAAAGATGTCGAAAAACCGGGTTTGCATAGAGAGTCGCCGCAATAACAGATGTCCGCTCCATGCTTCGCTACTTAGTTAGAAACGCCACATATGCCAGAGATTCACTATCTGCCGGACGATCGCGCGATCGAGATATACGACGACGATATAATTCTGGAAGCTTCCCTGCGTGCAGGGATTCCCCACACCCACGCCTGCGGTGGTAGTGCGCGGTGTTCGACTTGTCGCGTCTTGATTGTCGAAGGTTTGGAGTTTTGCTCGCCCCGCAATTCCGCGGAAGATGAGCTCGCGAAAAAACTGCGCCTAGAGCCGGAAATTAGGCTGGCGTGTCAGACACAGGTTGCGGGCGGGAAGGTGATTTTGCGCCGGCTGGCGATCGATTCTGAAGACTTGGAATCATTTAACGACGAAATGGCAGGAAACTTGATTTCTGCACCTGTGGGTCAAGAAAAAAAAATAGCAATTTTGTTTGCCGATATTCGAGGGTTTACCGCCTTTGCAGAATCGCTATTACCCTACGACGTAATTTATATTTTAAATCGCTATTTCCAAAAAATGGGTTATGCGATCAACCGCAACGGCGGCATGATCAATAATTATATGGGCGACGGTTTTATGGCGCTGTTTGGGTTGGAAAACTCCGACAAAGCAGCCGAACAAGCGGTGAGGGCTGGGGTGGAGATGCTGGAGGAATTGGACAAACTCAATCCGTATTTTGAAACTTTATACCGTCACCGATTGCGGATTGGGATTGGGATTCACTGCGGTTTGGCGGTTGTGGGGAATCTGGGGGCCCAGAAAAATCAGACGGTAACGGCGATCGGGGACGCGGTAAATTTTGCCAGCCGGATTGAATCTGCGAACAAGCAAGTGGGAACGAGTTTGCTGATTTCCCAGGAAACTTATGAGGAAATCAAGGATTTGGCGATCGTCAACCAGTGCGTATCAGTTAAAATCCCTGGAAAGAGCGGCGAATACCCGCTTTATGAAGTAGTGGGAATGCCGCCGTTACCCGTGGAAATCGAGGAATTTTCCCAGGTAAGAAAAAAATCTATTTGGCAAAAATTGGTAAATAAGTTAGCTGCTTTTTATGCTGCGCTGCGGAATTGGATTCGGAAAAATTGGTAAAATAGTTATGCTGTCAAATACGAATTTTGAGTACGAATCATTATTGCAAACAGCGATCGCGATCGCCGCCAAAGCTCATGAAGGGCAGATCGATAAGGCAGGCAAACCCTATCTCGACCATCCACTATTTGTGATGGAAAATGTCAATTCTCTCGAAGAGAAAATCGTAGCAGTCCTCCACGATGCCGTGGAAGATTCCGAACTGACATTGGAGCAACTCACAAGCGCAGGTTTTCCGGAAGTTATCGTAAAGGCGATCGAGGCGATTACCAAAATAGAAGGAGAAGCTTATGCAGCTTATTTAGAACGCGTTATTGCCAACCCGATCGCCTTGCGAGTCAAAATCGCTGATGTTACTCACAACCTCGATCTGCGTCGCATTTCCAATCCGACAGAGGCAGATTTTCAACGCATTGCCAAATACAAAAAAGTCCTCACTCAATTGCGTGCAGCCTTAAAGTAATTATTAACCGCAAATATCCGCGTTCATAGTGGCACAGGCAAGATGCCTGTGCGATATCTGCGGTTAAAAAATATCCAAATCTTAAGCCATCACCATGCCGCCATCGACATTAAAAACCTGCCCGGTAACATAGGCCGCCGCCGCATCCGCAGCCAAAAACTTCACCATCCCCGCAACTTCGTCAACTTCGCCGTATCTTCCCAGCGGAATGTACTTTAAAATCTCGTCAGATTTGACATCTTTGGTCATATCTGTGGTGATAAAACCCGGTGCAACCGCATTCACAGTAATTGCGCGACTGGCTAACTCTTTTGCCACAGTTTTAGTAAATCCAATTACTCCAGCCTTCGCCGCGCTGTAATTAGCTTGTCCGGGATTGCCCATTTGTCCAGCAACCGAAGCAATATTAATAATTCGGCCGCTGCGCTGCTTCAACATGATTTTGCTGACTGCTTTTGTACACAAAAATACGCCGGTGAGATTCAAATCAATCACGGCTTGCCAATCTTCCAGTTTCATCCGCAGCAGCAATGTATCGCGGGTGATGCCGGCATTGTTCACCAAAATGTCAATTCGTCCCCATTTTTCCATGACTTTACTGATGAGTGCATCCACTTGGTCAGTTTTGGAGACATCCGCTCCAAGGGCCACAGCTTCCGAGCCGGCTGCGATGATTTCTGCTACGGCCTCATCAGCCGCAGCGCTGGAACTGGCATAGTTCACGGCGACTTTAGCGCCCTCTGCGGCTAAGGCTAAAGCGCAAGCCCGCCCGATTCCCCGCGATGCACCGGTGACAACGGCAACTTGTCCCCGCAATCGCTGAAAAGTCTCTGGCAATAATTCCATAATTCTGTCCTCAAAATCTATGCTCACAGAATTCTGCACTAAAATCGATCCAGAACCCAAAAAATTTATACTGACTTACTCAGTTCAGTTTTGAGTATTAGTGTCAACAAACACGTCAAAAGTAGTGCCGGTCTACTGTCTGACGATTAAGGCCTAGATCCCCCCGAATTCTTGCCCCCTACTCCCCCTTAAGAAGGGGGGAACCGGAAGCGATCGAAGTCCCCGCAACGATGCGGGGGATGCGAGGGGGATCGGGACTCGATTAAAAGCGAGATTTGTCAAGGGTTTTAGTCTTAAGTTGACACTAATTGAGTTGTGACAATTCCCTACTCGTTAACCCTTCGGGTATAATGGGCGTCCTTTACCACATTTTTAAGATGGCAGTTCAAAAACAGTTCAGCAGTTTCGAGGAGTTGCTATCGAGCTCCGATTTGCCGGTACTGGTAGATTTTTACGCTACTTGGTGCGGGCCTTGTCAGATGATGGTGCCGATTTTAGAGCAGGTGAGCGGTCAGACCAAAGATAAGCTCATGGTTGTTAAGATTGACACGGATAAGTACGAACAGTTGGCGTCGCAGCATCACATTTATGCTTTGCCGACTTTGGTGCTGTTCAAAAATGGTGTTGAGGTCGATCGCATTGAGGGAGTATTGCAACCGGCGCAGTTGATCGATCGACTGCAACCTCATTTGTAACCACAGCCGATTATCTCACACGCGCGGGTGCGTCAGCTAATATCTGATACATTATCAACAAAATAGTCGTAGCTGACGCACCCTACCTATGAAAACTCCCAGTCACGCGATTATCAATCTGGCTATTCTGGGTAAACCGCAACTGCCGCAATTTAATCTGATTATTGCGATCGGCGGAATCTTACCCGATATCCCGATATTTTTATTTTACTTTTGGGCGAAATACATTGCTCGTCTGCCGGAAGCTAAAATCTGGTCGGAAGCATACTATGAGCCTTTGAACCAAAATATTGTTGCTTTATTTCATTCGATTCCCTTGGCGGCGATTGGTTGGTTAATTGCTTATTATTTCGGTTGGCAAAATCTGCAAATTCTGTTTTTGAGTATAGTTTTGCACTCTTTGGGAGATTTGCCCGTTCACAATGATGACGCTCACCGGCACTTTTTTCCGTTCAGCAATTACCGTTTCATCAGTCCGATTTCTTATTGGGATCGAAATCACTACGGCTCAATTGTTTCTTTTGTAGAAATGCTGTTAGTGCTGCTGTCAACTTACCGAGTTTTTGGTTTTGTTAACTCTTCTATTGGTAAGATATTGTTAATTTTGGTGAATTGTTTTTACTTGATTGGAGCGGTGTCTTTTTATATTCGTTCTCTAATATCATCTGCTGTCGAGCCACCGCGATAAAATTGGTTTGTATTGAGGACTTTAGTCCTCTTTCGTAGTCTGAAGAAGGACTAAGAATCGCGAATTAAATAATTTACACATATTTGTGGGATGGGCGTCCCGCCCGCCCTTTTTGGACGGGCAGAGAGGCCCGACGATCGATCCA
>NZ_JAUBOJ010000076.1:0-21237 GCF_036700185.1 Microcoleus sp. BM001215392
GTCCTCTTTGAGAGGACTTCAGCTTTGAGGCAGGGGTTTAAACCCCTGCCGGACTGCCGGACTGAGGGAAACAGCCTTAAGTTGTCACCAATAGGCACTGCCGTGTCCTGACTGTAGGTAACATTAATTCCGATGCTACCGGATTGGATATAACTTGAGGTAACTGCTAGAACTAAGCTATATCAACGATTTGACGAGAGGCTGTAGAAGCGATCGCCCCCGTTTAGCTATTTATTTTTATTCACATCATATTTTTCCTTATTTTTTCTTATTTGTCGATCGCACTCCCGATTTTTTACCCAAATAACACAGGAATTTATCTGAAATTTTCCTATTTCTTATGATTAATCTATCTAAAAATAGCTATTAATATAATACCTAATCCTGGTTGCTACCCCATTTATTTTTGAGTCGGCGAAGGCAACGAAAGTTTTTGTAGATGCGGTTTTAACCGCGCCCGTCATCAAGGGATGGCTAACTCGGATTTGGTATAAATTCATTCAGCAACCAGCACACACAAAAATCACGAGGTAATTATGCAGCCTGAAGCTTCAGTCAGTAATGGAGTTCTTCAAGTAGCTATTCCAGTGGCTTGCTTGGAAGTCCTCATCAATACTATTGTCAGTGCCAACGGAGGAAGATACGAAGATACTGACGTTCGACGACTTGATGTTAGTGATATGCGAGTTTCTTTCACAGAATACGGCTTAGTGATCGACGGCAACTGGCATCTCCAAGCCAGAGAGTATTTAGGAAGTTGCCTGGGAAAAAAGAAATATAGTCCCTGGGTTTCGATCGGCGGTTCTTTCTCTCAATCTTTCATTATTAAGATTCGGAACGGAAGGCTCTTAGCAGAAGCGAGTAAGATCGATATCCGAGGTACCGACAAGTGGTATCCTGAGATTCTTTATGCTTTGATTTCGAGATTTCGTGTCAATGGATCTGTTAACCAACTCATTAATCGAGAACTACAAAATTTTAATGGTATGAGTCTTCAACAACTATTTGTCGAAGCGGGTAGCGATCCAGTTGCTCAAGCGTTGGGGATTAGGAGTAATGATGCTAGCCGATCGATCGACTCTTGCGCGGGTAATATAAATGCCAACATAACTGGTGATAGCTTGATATTATCCGTACAAGTTGACTGAAAAATGTACGGGAATATATAGCAGTTGAGAGTTGACAGTTGACTGTTACCTATTACCATTCTTGAACAGGCAAGATGCCTGTTCCACAATAATTATAGGAGATATCTAGTGGCGATCGCCTCCGGTCACGCATTTATTATTATTAGCATCATATTTTTTATGAGTTTTTCTTATTTATCGATAAATTCCCCTGTTTGTTTGCCAAAAAAATGCGGTAATTTGTGTGATATTTTCCTAGTTTTTCTGATTGTTATGTCGAAAAAAAGCTATTAAGATAAATTCATTCGGAAAAATAAACAACAAAGAATTAAGAGGAAATTATAATGAATATCACCCTGAAAAGAAAGGTGGCAATTGTTTCGGCAATAGCAACATCCTTGCTCTCTGCTGTAAGTCCTGCATCAGCAGCTTCTCCCATTAGCTCAACGCCAAAGCAATTAATTGCTTTCACAATACCCAACCTGCCGCCTGAAGTTTCAGTCAATAATGGACATCTTCAAGATACTATTCCAGCATCTTTTTTGGATATTCCGATCGACTATATTGTCAATGTGAGTGGAGGGCAATACAAAAATACGGACGATCGACGACAAATACTTGTTAAAGAACGTCATCGGGATCATGAGATGTTTATTGTTTATACAGGAGATTGCGGGTTTATGAGGTATACCATAATTCGGAGTTTAAACTCACATCCCGCACTCCACAACAGGCACCTACGCTGCTCGATCGGATAAAAGGTCGATCGACCGAGACAATAGTTAAATACCGGGTTTATGACAGAGAATATAGCACCCAAGCCTATATTTTGCTCAGAAACCCGGTATTTCTAAGCTTATCAGGAGCTAACGAGAGTTTGTAGGGCGATCCATGTTAGCTATTTATTATTATTCACATCATATTTTTTCTGGCTTTTTCTTATTTGTCGATCGATTTTCCTGTTGGTTTGCAATATCGAAGACTGTAATTTGTATGAATTTTTCGTATTTTTTATGATTGTCATATCTAAAAAACGCTATTAGGATAGATTCATTCAGCAACCAACACAACAAAGAATCACGAGGAAATTATGATGAATGTTATCCAGAAAAGAACGGTGGCAATTGTTTCGGTAATAGCAGCATCCTTGCTCTCTGCTGTAAGTCCTGCATCAGCAGCTTCTCCCATTACTTCAACACCAAAGCAATTAATTGCCTTCAAAATACCCAAGCTGCAACCAGAAGCTTCAGTCAGTAATGGAGTTCTGCAAGTGGCTATTCCAGTAGCTTTGTTGGCTGGTCCGATCGATTCTATTCTGAGTGCCAATGGAGGACGATACAAAGATACTGATTATCAACGATTTGATGTTAATGATATGCGAGTTTCCTTCACAGAAGGTGGCTTAGTTATTAACGGCAACTGGCGTTTCCAAGCCCGAGAGTATTTAGGAAGTTTCTTGGGAAAAAAGAAATATACCCCTTGGGTTTCCGTCAGCGGTTCTTTCTCTCAACCTTTCAGTATTAAGATCGGGAATGGAAAGCTCTTCGCAGAAGCGGGTAAGACTAATATTCGAGGTGCCGATAAGTGGTATGGTGACATTCTTGATGCTTTGATTTCGAGATTTCGTGTCAATGGATCTGTTAATCAACTCATTAATCAAGAGCTACAAAATTTTAATGGCATGAATGTTCAACAACTACTTGTACAAACGGGTAGTGCTTCTGTTGCCAAAACGTTGGGGATTAGCAGTAATGATGCTAGCAAATTGATCGGCTCCCGTGCGGGCAATATCAATGCTAACATAACTGGTGGTAGCTTAAGATTATCTGTACCAGTTCGCTAAACAATGCAGCGTCCAAATGTGAGTTGCTATTGCTAAGTTTATTTTAGGGTGCTCTACTTTTTTGCTGAATAACTTCTAATACTGAATTATCACACCTATTTTTACAAGTCTTGCTAAAAACATTCGCTACTACTAGAACCCTGACTTATTTAAGAAATCGGGATTCTAACTATTCGTTTTTTTAGGTGAGCTTAGTTATTCGTGCAGCATATTGATTTTATTTGTTACAATTATTAATTGGATGTATTATACCAGTTTTCCTGTAAATGACGATTTCCTCAGCAGTAGCAGACACCAAAAACCAACCCCGTCGCGATACAGACTGGCGGTTATTCATGAGGTTGGCATCTTACGCAACCCGCAGCAAACGCTTGCTGATTATTTCGATCGCACTATTAGTACCGCTAGCAGTCTCAGGAGCAATTCAACCGATTCTGATCGGACAGGCAATTTCGGTAATTCGAGCAGAACCTACCTATCAATTTTTACAGGGATTGCCTTTATCTTCTGCATTAAATGTTTTGGCAGTCTTGCTGATGCTAACTATAACATTTAGATTGGGACTGCAATCAGTTCAAGGATATTTAGTCACAAAAGTAGGGCAAATTATTACTACTGATATTAGAAATGATTTGTTCGCCCACGTCACATCGCTAGCGGTGCGATTTTTCGATCGCACTCCTGTCGGTAAATTGATGACGCGCCTCACCAGTGACGTGGAAGCTTTGGGAGAGGTTTTTTCCTCAGGGGCGATCGGGATTGTTAGCGATTTATTTTCGATTTTAGTAATTGCCATTTTCATGTTTACCATGCAGTGGCAATTAGCTTTAATGTTGGTGATGATGATGATACCGATTACTGCTTTAATCATTTATTTTCAGTACCAGTATCGAATTGCAAATTACACTACCAGAGAAGAACTTTCCGATCTCAACGCCCAACTGCAAGAAAACCTGACTGGTATTGGTGTAGTGCAGCTTTTCCGCCGCGAAAGATTCAACTCAGAATTGTTTAGTGTCACCAACAAACGCTACATTAAAGCCGTTGATAAAACTATCTTTTACGACTCAGCCGTATCTGCGACATTAGAATGGATTGCTTTAGTGGCGATTGCAGCCGTTTTGTGGATGGGCGGTCAAAGCCTTCTGCAAGGTACAATTAACTTTGGTACTCTGTCTGCATTTATTTTATTTGCTCAGCGTCTCTTCGATCCGCTGCGACAATTTGCGGAGAAATTTACGGCAATTCAAGCAGGATTTACTGCCGTCGAACGGATTAGCGATATTCTCAACGAACCGATCGAAATTAAAGATCCAACTAGCGGGGGGAATGAAGGAAGTTCGGCAACGGATTATGTAACGGATTTAACGGATGTCACGGATAGAGGTTCGGCAGCGAGCAATGTACGGGATTTAAAGAATAGAAGGAAGAGGGAAGCAGGAAGAAGGGAATATTATTCGCCGTTGCTGATGGCCGGTCATCCAGAGGCACTTGCTTATAATTTATCTTCAAATGAACCAGAATTGGTAGAAAGCAATCAAACTCCT
Organism: Microcoleus sp. BM001215392; assembly: GCF_036700185.1. NCBI lineage: Bacteria > Bacillati > Cyanobacteriota > Cyanophyceae > Oscillatoriales > Microcoleaceae > Microcoleus > Microcoleus sp. BM001215392. Next base: position 4,518 of record NZ_JAUBOJ010000076.1, read on the forward strand.
GTAACTTCTGAATATCGCCTATCAGCTAACAATCAAAAATCCCTAGTTGCTCATGCCCAATCAAACCAAGCCGCATCAGGAGAAATCCAATTTGACAATGTATGGTTTGCTTACAAAGAAAACGAATATGTTCTGCAAGACCTGAATTTTACCATCAAATCTGGCGAAAAAGTCGCATTAGTTGGCCCGACAGGTGCAGGAAAAAGTTCAATTATTCGTCTTCTGTGTCGTCTATACGAACCGACAAGGGGCAGAATTTTGGTTAATCATGTAGATATTCGGGATTTACCTCAAGCAGAATTGCGGAGACACGTAGGCGTGATTATTCAAGATGGCTTTCTATTTGCTGGCGATGTGAAGAGCAATATTAGCCTTGGCGAAAGTTACTCGATGGAGGAGATTCGAGCAGCAGCAGAAAAGACGAATGTTGCTCGTTTAATTGAAGAATTGCCTCAAGGTTATGACACGCAATTGCGGGAGAGGGGAACTAATCTTTCGGGGGGACAAAAGCAGTTGTTAGCGTTTGCTCGCGCGGCTATTCGCAACCCCAGTATTTTAGTTCTGGACGAGGCGACTGCTAGTTTGGATGTGGGGACGGAAGCTTTGATTCAAGAGGCTCTGGAGCGTTTGATGGTGGACAGAACGGCGATAATCATTGCTCACAGGCTCTCGACTATCCGAAATGTCGATCGCATTTTGGTACTCAAACGCGGGCAGTTAGTAGAGTCTGGCAGCCACGAAGAGTTGTTGCAGCAAGAAGGTTTGTATGCCAGTTTGTACAAGCTGCAAATGCTCGGAAGTTAGACAGTTGACAGTTGACAGTTGACAGTTGACAGTTGACAGTTGACCGAAGGAAGTCAGGAGAAAGGATTTTTTTTCCTAAACTCGGTAGATTTGCGGTTTTAGATTTTAGATGAGAGAACAAATCTAAAATCTAAAATCGCAAATCTAAAATCATATCACTTACCAAAAATGATTTTCCCAAGGGTTTGTGGCAGGTGAGTTATGTGTTGAAAAAGCTGATTTGGCCCGATACCAAACAATAACTGCATCGCCAACACAATTGCTGCTAGAGCAATCGCTGTCCCGACGCTGGCTTTCAATACTTTAAAAGCCCAATTAAATACCAGCCAAGAAACAAGTAAGGAAGCTATTAAGATGATTAATTCTAGGGGCATATAACATTTTTAACTCTAATTTTAAATTCAAGCAATACTGCCGCGCTTCCGGGTTTCCTTATTAGAAATGCCGACATTTTTTAAACCAGCTTTAATCATTTGCTGCTCTAACAAAGCAAAAAAGCTACTTCGATCGCCCCCGGTGACAACTGCTTGGTTGTGGGCTTCTGCTAGCGTCACGGGATAGCCGCCGCCTTTGTGTACTTGAGCTAGCATCATTCCTAAGGCTAAATCTAGCTCTGTTTTATCTTGTGCTACCCATTCCGGAACTTCTATTCTAGCAATTTCTGTGCCAACATGAACGTAACAAAAATAGATGGGATTGAGACCGTACAAATCTAAAATTCGAGCGTGGGATTTCCACAACGGGCTTCTTTGTCCGGGTAGCAGGATTGTGGCCCACAAGACGGCATCTCGCAATGGTTCAAATTCTTGACAAGGTGCTTTTTCGTCGAAAGCACTGGTGGCGGAAAATCCGACGTTGGGGCAGTTTGTCATGCAGTCTGGTACTTCGTGGGTGCAAGCTTGAAACCGCAAAAAAGATAAGCTTTCGGTGCTGCGAGAAGCGCTCAAGTATCCTAATAAGGGAATTTTTGCTAAGCGCAATTTGTCCCAAGCTTCTAAAATTGGCTGCAAAATTCGATCGCGCGCTTCGCTAGGTAACTGTTCCAAAAACCAATAAATCAGGGAACCATCTACCATTGCCAAAGTTGGCGCGGGTAGTTGATTGTCGTTAAATTTTGCCCAATTGCAGCCCATTTCCGCGAGGGCGATGGCTTCGGAAACGGCGCGCCGGTATCCCATCCACTCTTCGGTTCTAATTCCCCACTGGCGCGAAGCATACAAGTCTTCGGGTTTGTAGAAAACTTCGGGCACGCTGTCTAAAATTGGGTGGCGACTTTGGCCGTAGTGCAGCATGACTGTACCGACGTTGATCAGGTAGCAGTAGGCTATTTCGTGATGGCTGGGTGAAATTTGCGATCCGTCTGTGGCGAAAACTGTGTGGGCGGCGGGCGGTGCGGTGATGTAGGTGCGATCGTCCAAGGGCTCGATCGGCGTGGCTGCATTGAATAAAGTGCGATCGCTCCAACTCTCTTGCAATTCTACCAATTTTTCTTGTCCCACCGCCGCCTGTTCTAGCAAATTCTGAGCCACTTGCAAACGCAAGCGTGCCGCCAAAGCCTCCACATTTAAATGTTGGCTCATTCCCTGCATTGCTTTGGCTGCTTTAGTTAAATCTAGCATTGATTTTAAGCCTCACATTGGTTCGTAGTGAGGACTCCCTTCCGCATCCAAGAGAGGACTAAAGTCCTCACTACGAACCTATTTTATTACTGGGTCATCGACATAAAAAAATCGATTTTTTTGATCGATATCCTTGCTTTGTTGGGGAATTATTGTTATTATATTTATATCATAATGGGAATATGTTCAAAAATAATATTTTCGCAACCATCCCATTATATAAAAATACCATGCCAACGCCGCAAAAGTCAACAAAAAAAATCTAAAATTTGGGGATTTTTTTTGACTCTGCTAAGCGAAAAAAATCTCCCTGCCAACAAGTCTAACATCAACATTCGTCGGGCAGCCAATCGACAAAATCTCCGGCAAACTGCGACAGAGAAAGCAATTGAACTGGTGGATTTTGAGCCACAGATTCCCGTTCTGCCAAAGTATTGTAACCCCAGTCAGCCAAAAACAATCTCACCTGAGATAAATCCGGCTGCTGTTTGACAGAAACCAAAGTTTTTAACCGATCTTCCACAAACCAAATAGTCGCATCTTTGCCAGACGCTGCCAAAAATTCCCGCAATATTTGGTGTTTCGGCTTGTTGTATTCTTTGCCAAAAATTAACTCCGACGGCATTTGTACGCCCCCTAGCTGCAAAAGTTCCCGCACAAAACGGCCTTCCTTGGTTGTGACGATCGCGACTTTGACCGAACCGTCTTGTAAGGAGTGGAGGCGATCGGCTACTCCAGGATAAAAGCGGTGCAAAGACAGCCACCCAGCTAAATCCTCAGCAATCCAATTATCGCGCAGTCCGTCTAACATTGCGCCGACAGACTGGGCTTTTAAATTATTTTCGGTCAATATCTGCGGGACAATGTTTGGCCAGTCTAGCAAAATTTGCTCTTCGGTAATTCCTGTCAGCAGGGCGCGAATCAGCAGGGGCATTTCCCAGCCGGTTTCGATGGCTGGCCGGACTCGGTAGAAACTGAAAGCTAAATCTGGATCGGGGACTGTTTCGATGGGTTTCCAGATTTGACAGTAGCTGCGCCAAGCTGTTTGGAAATATTCGATTAGTCCGTCACAAATTACACCATCAAAATCAAGGGCTAGAATTGTTGGAGAGTTATTAGTCATCAAGTGATTTGAGATTTGAGATTGGGGATTTGGTGAATAGTTTCTCTTAAAAAGACTGAACTAGCGGTTGATCGGCGATCGCTTCGAGTTTTTGCGACTTCAGCAATTGCGTCCACTCGGCCTTGAGACTCGCATCGTCGGGCGCGCGGTTGCGCATTTGGGCTAGAGTCGCAACAGTTTCGTACCAAATGCCATTTTTAGCATAAGCAATCAACCTCGCCCTCTGGTCGGGATTTGCTGCTAAGTCGCTTTTGAGATTTCCCTGGGCTTCGATTCGCTGTATCCATCCTCTAACAATATAATCTCCGGAGCGCTCTTGAGGATCGCAAGCTAGTGCAAACGACCACACATATCTCTTCCCAACTTCAATATTTTTGGTCTTGCCTTTATCAGAAATGCTAATTCCTACAATTCCGGCTTTGTCAACTTTTAAACTAGATTCGTAAACTACTTCGGATTCATCCTCGTTTAGCAAAACAAACTCGACTTGAGCCGCTGGTTGAGAAACGTAGACAAAAAATATGGGCGACTCTGTTAGGGTTAAGCCAATATTGCTTTCGGGTATTAAGGGAGTAATAAATAAACCATCTCGCAACTGACAGCCTCGATGCGTTCCCCCTTGTCTGTTGTCGGGGGCTGTGACATCTGGAGGTTTGAAATTAACATTCTGACTCAGCAGAATTGGTGGGGGTACAGCGTCCACGGCTCGCAGCAAATTGGGGAGAGTCAGTGAGATAGCTAATACGGAGATCGCCAATGCAGCCAAATTTATCAAGCGTTTCATTTTTTTCACCAACTTGTAGAGATATTGTAGATCGCGTCTCTACTGTCAACCCGGAGTTTTAACTTAACTCCGGGCGCGATCGGGTAAATTTGTGAGTTTTCACATTTTGATAGGAAGACAGAGAAAACTTCAACCAATAGCGAGTTTTAAAGGGGCCCAACCAGCGGTTGAGCTGCTACTGATTCGAGTCCTTGCGACTCCAACAATTGTGTCCACTTCGCGTTCAGCCTTGCATCTCCCGGTGTCTGACGGCGCATTTGGGCTAAAGTAGCGAGAGTTTCGTACCAAATCCCATTTTTAGCGTAAACGTCCAGCCTGGTCATGGGGTCAGGATTTGCAACCAAATCGCTTTTGAGATTTGGCTGGGGTTCTATGCGCTGCACAAAGCCTTTAGTAACTAAATCTGCCGATCGGTCTTCTGGTTCGCAAACCATCGAAAACGACCACACGTATCGCTTGCCAACTTCCAAGGATTTATTGCTGTCACTGCTAGCAGGAATCGCTATTCCCACAATTCCGGATTTGTCAACTTTAAATGTTTTTTCGTAGACAACTTTGTCCTCGTTTTCTGTCAGCAAGGTAAACTCTATTTCTGCTGATGTTTGAGGGAGGTACACAAAAATTGTGGGAGACTCTGTAAGAGTTAAACCGATATTAGTGGGAGGTACTAAAGGAGTAATTGATAAACCCGCCGGACAAAGCTTGGAACCGCGATGTGTCCCTCCTTGTCGGCCCCCCGGTGCTGTGACGTTGGGAGGCTGGAAATTTACACTCTGACTCAGCAGCAACGGCTCGGGTTGTGCCGGCAAGGAGGCCAGCGCGCTGGGGAGGGTAGCCGATAGCGCAGATGCAGATAAGGCGATCGCTAGCTTAGCTCCATGTAGAAAACGTTTCATTTTTTTGTACCTTTCACTATAATATTGCAAACACAGATACTCCCCGATAGCGACCAATATTTTTGAGACGCTAGTCTCAGCACGCAGATATACAATTTCTACCTTGACATATCATCAATAACATTAATTAATTCGATCGGCAAGTGATTCTGGGGCCCAAAAATCCCCTGACAGACCTTGGCAGTATCATTGCATACACATAACCAGGTGGCAGACTGTAAAAAATTGTTACAAAGCGGTCGGAGTTTCCGGGTGTTCTAGGATTGAGGAAGTCTAGCGCAGCGGGCTGTCAGGGGAAACAAATGCTGTGCTTGTAAAAAGATGCAAATTTTGATGGTGGGATCATGACTAAAATATTTAACAAAATGCGATCGGCAGTGGCTCAATTGAGTCAAATGTCTAAACCATCACTCTTCCTTGCTAGGTCGGTATTAATTGCTAGCGCGGCAGTAACATTATCCTTGGTGGGTGGGAGACAGCTAGGAATACTCGAACCAATTGAATTAACCGCCTACGACCAAATGGTGAGGTGGCGTCCCGAGTCCAAGCCAGACTCGCGCTTGCTAGTTGTGGGGATTACCGAAGCAGACATTCAGAAACTGAAACAGTGGCCGATATCCGATCGCAAAATAGCTGAAATCTTACAAAAACTCGAAAAAATGCAGCCGGCAGTCATCGGCTTAGATGTGCTGCGAGACGTACCTTTAGGAGACGGGCGCGAGGAATTAAGTAAAGTTTTACAAAAAAACGATCGAATTATTGGGGTATGTTTAGTCACCGACGGGAACCCCAACAATCCCGGTTCTCCGCCACCTCCTGGAATGTCAGAAAACCGGGTGGGATTTGCCGATTTCGGGGTCGATCCCGGCGGCATACTGCGCAGGGCTTTATTATTTATGAAACCGCCGGAAATTCAGGGTACATCTTTGGCGGAAAAACATCTTTGCAATGACAGCAGTAAAGTTTTATTTTCCTTCAACCTCCAGCTAACACTCCGCTACCTGCAAGGGCAAAAAATATTGCCAAAACTGGCACCAGATCAATCTCTCTGGCTGGGTGAAACTCAATTAAAACAACTACAAACTAATGACGGAGGATATAGCAATGCCGATGTCAGGGGATATCAAATACTAATTAACTATCGCGGGCGGCAGCAAGTCGCAAATCAAGTTACAATTACTGATATTTTAGAAGGAAAAGTCGATCCAAATTTAGTGAGAGATAAAATAGTCCTCATCGGTTACACCACAGAAACGGTTAAAGATTACTTTTATACTCCTTACAGCGCGCAACAACAAAACAACCAATTCATGCCGGGGATCGTGGCGCACGCCCAAGTAATTAGCCAACTTTTGAGTGCGGTTTTAGACCAGAGACCGATGTTTTGGTTTTGGCCGGAATGGGCAGAAGTTCTGTGGATTGCGGGATGGTCGATTGTGGGAGGAACCGTGGCGTCGCGGATGGCTCACCCAGCCCATTTGGTGCTGGCATTTGGAGGACTTCTGTCGGGGTGTTGCGCGATCGGCTTTGGGATTTTCATGTTGGGAGGGTGGGTACCTGTGGCAGCCCCAGCCTTAGCATTAATCTTCACTGGTGGCAGTATTGTATCGGCAGACAGATTTAATAAAGCCGGGTACGGGAAAGCAATTAGCGATCGAGTCAAACAAGTGTTCAAAATCGAAATAGACCAAGCCAAAAAAGAACAGCAAGTCGCAGAAATTACCGAATCTGAGTTCTTTAAAGAATTGCAGCAAAAGAAAGATAAACTGAGACTTAGCAAAAAAGAAACCTCTGAACAACCACCTGCGGCACCCGAAGAAATAACTGCAAGTGTCCCCTCGATGCCCCAAGCCGAAAGTCAGCCAGACGAATACTTAGCTCAGTTGCAGCAAAAAGCCAAACAGCAGAAGCAGCGCGCCGCCGCGACTGCTGCCGAAAACGCCTCAAAAACAGCAGGTGCGATCGATGCAGGCGCCGTTTCTAGCGGGGGCGAAACCAAGCCAGATGAGGAGTTCAGCGATTTGCAAGCGAAAGCAAAACAGATGCGACAGCGCCGGAGCGAAGAAAAAAAGATCAAAGATCAAAAGATTGATAATTTAGCAGGTAAGGAGGATTTGGGGGGAAAGGAAGAATGACAGACAACTCGACGGCATCATACATTGCATCATAATTTATGGTCGCCGTTTCTTGGGTTGATAGTGGGAAAAAACACAGTCAAATATAACCCAATATGCTGGGGTTTATACAGTCATGAATGTTAAAGGACTGTGGAACACAGATCGAGATATGGCTGTGGGTGTCGAAAGCGATTGCGAGGGTTCAGGAGAGAAGGTACGGCTAACCCCGGTCTCTGGAAATAGCACCTACATTGCCTGGGTACGCTGTTAGCCCGGATCTGCCAAAAATCTTGAGATGAAGAAGGTTGTTAAGATTACTTTTAGTTGTAAAATACAGTTTTATTAGGTTCTGATTAATTCCGTAATTATCGAGTCTGATTGATTGCGGGCGGGAGCAGCAACGTCGGCTCGCACCTAGATAGCAATAGGCTTGGGTGAAGAAAGTCCGGAACGTAAAACGATGTGAAAAATAGATTCGGAGATTGCTCAGCCCTTGCGGGTTCTCTTCGGACAAAAAGGTTAACAATGGGGTATTGAGATAGAGAGGACATAAATCATCAACCGGTCTCTATAAGAATAGGACATAATACACAACTTCAAAGTCAATACATGACTAGACTTAAATAGATAATTGTTAAATCTTTGCAATACGCATATCATGTCTAAAATCATTTCTGTCCACTCTTACCGGGGTGGAACTGGCAAATCGAACACGACTGCAAACCTGGCATCTATTATTGCTCGCGGCGGAAATCGGGTCGCGATTGTAGACACAGACATTCAATCACCCGGGATTCACGTGCTGTTCGGTTTCAGCGAGAGCAACATGGATCGCTGTCTCAACGATTACCTGTGGGGCCGGTGTCCGATCGCCGATACGGCCTATGATGTGAGTTCGCTGCTGCCAAAATTAGCGACTAACGGCACCCTCTACCTAATTCCTTCGAGCATTAAAGCAGGAGAGATAGCGCGAGTTTTGCGCGAAGGCTACGACGTGGGGCTGCTTACCGACGGCTTTCAAGAACTGATCGACGCTCTCAATTTAGACTACCTATTTATCGACACGCACCCGGGGCTCAACGAAGAAACTCTGCTGAGCATTACGATTTCCGACATTTTACTGCTGATTCTGCGTCCGGATCAGCAAGATTTTCAGGGAACGGCTGTCACGGTAGATGTGGCGCGCAAATTAGAAGTTCCCAAAATTTTGATGACGATCAACAAAGCCCCAGAGTCTCTGGATTTTGAGGATTTGAAGCAGCAAGTAGAGAGTATTTACGACATCCCAGTGGCGGGGGTGCTCCCCCACAGCGATAAGATGATGCTGCTGGCGAGCCAGGGGGTGTTTGCGCTGCGCTTCCCGAACGATCCTCTAACTCAGGTGGTCGAAGGGATTGCTAGACTGATTGTGGGATAATGGGGGTCGCCAGAGCCGAGAGGGCCCTCCATGCCCTTGGGTTTCCACCAGCTCAATTCCAGCAGCCCGATGTCCTGGTGCAGATCCGGCTGATGCTGTAGAGAAACTTGGTCGGCGCCGACAATATTTGCTTAAAGAGTCAGGAGAATGGCGACAAAATGAGATACAAATAGATTATGAGAATTTGTTAAAAAACTTTAGGAGGAGAACTCATGGAATTTGACTTCCGCATACTGATAGTATTGACGCCCGTCTTGTTAGCGGGCGGCTGGGCAGCTTACAATGTGGGCGCTATAGCTATCAAACAAGTGCAGAAACTGTTGAACAAGCAAGCTTAAACTCAGCCTCTTCACTGCGAATGAAAGCAGCCGACTGTTTCTGGAGACACAAAAACAGTCGGCGTCTTTGTGTGCGGGCTGCGATCGGAGCGATGGCGATTTGGCCCTCGATCGCAATTTACGACTCCAGACAGATCAAGCTACAGCTAGATAAAAGTTATAAATAAACTTGCGCAGCAACGCTGGTGCGATCGAGCGAAACATTTAGGATCGAGGCAATGAGCTGCATGGGGCAAGTGTTCAATTGGAAAGCTCGCTGCGCGGGCGATCGGGATTTGTGATGAGATTTTGATACAAATATTTAGCAAGCACTTTCCCGCAGAAAATATGAGACAATCGCAAAAGTATTGGCCCTAAAAATCGCCCGAAAAACTGCGAAGTTTAACGAGTAGGTAATATCGGTCAAATTGTCAATGTTTAACTCCTATATCTTTAGATAGATTATGCTTTTTCCCCGAGCTAGCGGCATTCTACTCCACCCGACATCTTTTCCCAGCCGATTTGGCGTAGGGGATATGGGAATAGAAGCATATCGTTTTATTGACTTTTTAGTAGAGAGCGACCAGCAATACTGGCAGATATTGCCACTGGGGCCGACAGGATACGGAAATTCTCCTTATTCTTGCTATTCAGCAATGGCAGGAAACCCGCTGCTCCTGAGTCCGGAAATCCTGCGGGACGAGCAATTGCTCAGCGATGAAGATTTAGCTCATTCGCCGGATTTTCCCCTAGATACAGTAGAATTCGATCGCGCGATCGCTCACAAAATACCCCTGCTTAAAAAAGCTTGCGAAAACTTCAAAGCCAAAGCATCGCCTGTCCAGCAAAGAGAATTCTCAGCTTTTTGCGAGAGCAAAGTGAATTGGCTGGAAGATTATGCCTTGTTTATGGCACTAAAAGACAGCTTCAACGGCAGTAGCTGGCACACTTGGGAACCAGAAATTGCCCGACGCCAACCAGAGGCGTTAGAAAAGTGGCGGCAGCAGCTACATACTGAGATTTATTACTACAAATACGTCCAGTTCGAGTTTTTCCGCCAGTGGACAGAGTTGAAACGCTACGCGAATCTGCGCGAGATTAAAATTATTGGCGACATTCCAATTTATGTAGCTCACGATAGTGCTGATGTATGGTCGCATCCTGAGTTATTTTGCTTGGATGAAGCGAGTGGAGAGCCAGCTTTAATGGCCGGTGTTCCCCCGGATTACTTCAGCTCCACAGGTCAATTGTGGGGCAACCCGGTATACAATTGGGAGGCTCTGCAAGCAAATAATTTTCAGTGGTGGGTGCAGCGTTTTGAAGCGATTTTCGCTTATGTAGACGTGACTCGGATCGACCACTTTCGAGGATTTGACGCTTATTGGGCGGTGAAGCGCGGGGAAGAAACTGCGATGAATGGAGAGTGGATTAATGCGCCGGGAACGGCTTTGTTTGAGGTAATTAACGAGAAGTTCGGCAACTTGCCGATTATCGCTGAAGATTTGGGGGTAATTACTCCGGAAGTGGAAGCTTTGCGCGATCGGTTTGAGTTTCCGGGAATGAAGATTTTGCAGTTTGCTTTCGGCGCTGGGCCGGGCGATCCTTTTTTGCCTTTCAATTACGCTCGCAACTGCGTAGTTTACACTGGAACTCACGATAACGATACGACTGTCGGCTGGTTCAACCAACTGCAAAATTACGAAAGAGATGAGGTTTTGCGTTATTTGGGCTGCATCGATCCCCAAGGAATTCACTGGTCTTTAATCCGCATGGGTTGGATTTCTATTGCTAATTTGGCAATTGTTCCCTATCAAGATTTGTTGGGTTTGGATACCGACGCGCGGATGAATTTTCCGGGGAAAGCAGAGGGAAATTGGGGCTGGCGTTATCGCCGGGAAGCTTTGAATTGGGAGGTGCGCGATCGCCTCAAAACAATGACTTACATCTGCGGGCGCGCACCCCAGAAAAATTGACAATAGGGAATTGGGAATAGGGAATTGGGCAAACAGGGCATTGGTTAGTGGTTATTGGTTATTTGTTATTAGAAAAACTACTAACTACTAACTACTAATTACTAACTATTACGCATCCCTCATGCCCGATGCCCAATTCGTGATGCCCGATTAACCTTCATTTTTGGGCTTTGCTGAAGGCTTGAGTTCGTCTGCTTTAAAAACAACTTCTTTGGCGACTCCGGTGGCTCCGAGCGGTTCTGGTTGTCCGTTATTAACAGCAATCATCACCCCGCCCGCGTTGCCAGCTATAACTACCAATTGCTTTTCGGCTTGCCAGGTGCGGACAGTTCCTGAAGGCAGAGTTCCCTCAAACTCTGTTTTACCATCGACTTGAATCTGCATCCAAGATTCGGCTTTTAAAGTGACATTAACCATCACTGGTTTGTTACCATATTTACCTGCATTTTCACCGGTTCTTGCTGCTTCCACAGCAGTGTAGCTATCCGGTTTCTGATTTTTTGAGGTGCTTGAGGCCTCAGCAATTAAACGAGCTTGTTCTTGTTGCTGAAGCGATTGTTCTTGGGTTCCTGCACCGTTTTTTGCAGTGACAGAACCGCCCATGAACTGAGATAAGCCATTGACCGAACAAATAATTAGAAATGTGTAAAAAAGATAAAGGTGCATCGGTCGCAACTGAGGCAAATTTAGCCCGGATAGCTTGGCGCCCGATCGCGCAGGCGGTTCGATCGCGAACAAGTCAGCAAACTGAGCTGGGTCTAAACCCATTGCTTCGGCGTACCGTTTAATCAAACCCTGAGTGTAGACTGGTTCTGGGAGTTGGTCTAGTTGACCGTCCTCGATGGCTTGCAGCAGATTCCGCCGAATCATTGTTACCACAGCTACTTTGTCCAAAGAAATCGACTGCTGTTCGCGATACTGTCGGAGTTGAGAGCCAATTTCCGCTAGTTTTTTCTGAGGTGATTCTGGCTCTTGCGAATGCAGTTTCTGCTTAGTTGTTTTGAAGAATAAAAACAATAAATTCTTTGTCATATGCTGTGCTCCTGGGGATTCACTGGCACGCTTATTGATGTTAGGTTGACTAGATTCCATAAAAAAATAATTTCTGAATCTTCTAGGGGTCGGTAGCAGCCTGGTGGCAATATTGGCTTCGCGGGCGGCTGCAATTGAATCGGGCCAATAGCTGTACGGTGCAGGCGCACCACGGGATATCCCAACTGTTCGGCGGTGCGCCGAATCTGTCGGTTTCTCCCTTCTGATAGAATGACTTCTAACATAGTTTGGTCTCGCGCGCGATCGAGAACTCTAACTTTCGCGGGCAATGTTTTTCTGCCGGACAAGATGATGCCCTGACGCCACGCTTGCAGTATGGGTTCCGGGGGATCGCCGAGCACCCAAACCTGATAAGTTTTGGCGATCGAGTGACGCGGATGGGTCAAACAAAATGTCAGCTTACCATCATTGGTGAGCAATAGGGCGCCTGTGGAATCTGCATCTAAGCGTCCTACGGGATGGATGCCTTGACCCGATCGCAGTTTGGGCGGCAGGAGGTCGAGAACTTTCGATCGATCTCTGGGATCGCTGCAAGTAGAAACTACGCCTGCGGGTTTGTTGAGTAACAGATAGACACAAGCGGGTCGATCCGTTGGTTTGATTGGGATTCCATCGACTTCGATGAAATCGCGATCGGGATTTGCCTTTTGTCCTAAACCAGCAATATTGCCATTAACTCGGACTCGTCCAGCTACAATCATCTGTTCTGCTAGACGGCGAGAAGCAATGCCCCACTGGGCCAGGATTTTTTGCAGCCTTTCATCGGACATGACGGGAGTGTGGAAACCGCGAACGCAAAGCGTTAGGGGAGGAAAAACGACAGGGTTAATGGATTAACCGGTGCTACCAATGGTCAATTCCTGGTTGGGAATAAATAATATAATACTGATCAATCATTACAGGGGGTTGCGCCCGGTGCAGATTGTCCTTATGGCATTACCCTGAATGTTGTGCAAAAACTACGAGGAAAAGACTCGCGGCAGGCTTGTGCTTGCACCGTTAGTTTGCTGCTGGTTTGAGATGTGATGGTCTGACACGACCATAGACCAACACTACCATAAAACCGGTACTGCTGGTTAATTTTATACGCTCGATCGCGAAATTTACGTGGGGATCGCACAACTGGCGAGTTCAGGAGAGCATCAGAGGGCCCAAAGGGTGAGATTTTTTCTGTCCAGCAGCATTGCGGATCGGAGATTTCTGTTGCTTGTGGAGTGATTTAACAGTTGCGCTCATCAACCAACCCGGCGATCGCCCAAAATCACAGGTTGAGGCAATATCTCTGTACAGAAACTGGATTTATGAGGTGCCAAGAGCAAGTCCTAGTTAAATTTTTGTGCTTGAATGTTAAGGTTTGTATTTTGAAATTGTTTATGACTGTCGATCGCCACTCTCTGTTATTTGACGATATAGCTGGCGCTGCTGGCTCTGGTGAGACTGCTAATTTAGGCGAGGACGGGGGGACACCGCCGCCGAGTCAAGGCAGCCGGATCGCGAGTTCGGTGCTGTCTCCGGCGGTGCAGTTGTTGCTGCGATCGCAAGTTCAGCAGGTTGACGAGTTGAAGGTAAAAATTGAGGGGAGCGATCGACAAATTTTCAGCGGTGCGATCCCCAAAGTAACGGCAGCCGCTCGCGGTGCCGTGTATAAAGGATTACACCTAACAGAAATTGCCCTAGAGGGCTGGGGAATTCGCATCAACCTCGGTCAAGCTCTGAGAGGCAAACCGCTGCGCCTGCTCGAATCGGTGCCCGTGACCGGGGTTTTGAGGCTCTCTCAAGCGGATTTGAATGAGTCGCTGAAAGCGCCTTTGCTGGCGGATGCTTTGAGTGAATTTTTGCTGCCCATGTTGCCGCTGACAGATAGCGAAAAGTCGCTGAAATTGGAAAATTCGCAGATCGAAATTGAGGCGGGGAAGTTGACGCTGGCGGCGACAATTTTGCGCGCTGGGGGTAGGCAAATTCCTGTTGTATTGCGGACTGGTTTGCGGATTGCTAGCGGTCGCGAATTGATGTTTGAATCACCAGAAATCGAGGTTGATGGAGAATTAAAGAGCAGTGATTTCAATAATTTTAAAATTGATTTCGGGCAGGAAGTTGAGATAGAAGAGTTGATTTTGAGTTTCGGGGAGATTGTTTGTCGGGGCGGAATTAGAGTTTTGCCTTAGTTAGTTAGCTGTTGATTGTTGATTGTTGATTGTTGACAGTTGACAGTTGACAGTTGTTATTTGTTATTGGTTATTTGTTATTTGTTATTTGTTATTTTTGAAGATTTCCCAATAATCAGTGACTAATGACTAATAACCCATAACCAATAACCCATAACCAATAACCAATAACCAATAACCCATAACCAATGACTAATGCCCCATGCCCCATGCCCCATGCCCTATGCCCAATTCCCAATTACCGATGAATTAAAAAAGAGTCGATCGCGGGCAATAGCAAAGTCACAAAATAGTAGACTAAGGGTGCAGTAAAAACATAACTGTCAGTGCGATCGAGAATGCCGCCGTGACCGGGGATCAACTGCCCCGAATCCTTAACACCGGCGTCTCGCTTCATCATCGACTCAGTTAAATCTCCCAACAAGCTAGCAACGCCAATCAACAGACCAAAAGCTGCCCCAGTATACGGCCACCCCGGCCATTGTAAATACCAAGACCCGGCGGCGGCCACGGCGATGCTGCCGCAAACTCCAAATACGGCACCTTCAACGGTTTTTTTGGGGCTGATGTGGGACAGGCTAGTGCGGCCGAAGAATTTGCCGACAAAATAAGCGCCAATGTCAGCGGCCCAGATACAGAGGAAAGCCAGCAGCAGGGAAGTCAATCCTAGAGATATGTTGCTGGAACTTGTCCAAGACTGGGACGAGTAAATATTAACTGGCAAATTGCTTGCTACTATTTGCGAAAATTGGGTAGTAGCGAGATTGGCTGGATCGAGGCCGACTCTCAGGCGTACCCAATAGCTGGGCAAATAACCGCCGTAGAACAATCCTAAAATTGAGGAGGCAATATCGGCGATCGTCGATAATTTAGGTTGAAATAACAGGTAGAAACAGATTAAGGTTCCGGCTAAGGGGAACATGGCGTCTACGAGTTGAGGCGCCAGGGCGGCCGTAATTAGCAAGCCTTGACTGACAACTAAGGTCGTTTTGGCAGCGGGTGCAATGCCTTTAGCCCGGGCTAATTGAAAATATTCCAATTGACCTAGGTACACGATGACGCCAAAGCCGAGGGTGAAGTACCATCCCCCCATAATAATCATTCCCAAAGCAAGGACGATCGCAACTATTCCACTCAGGATACGAGACCAAGGCATAAAATGAATTTCTCTTGCAGATGGCGGTGGGTGATTCGATTTGGGATTTGGGATTTGGGATTTGGGATTTTCGATTGTGTTAGGAGACGAGTTCTTACCTTGCACTGCCAACCCAGATCCCCCATCGGTTATCGAAATATCTCAAGTCAGGCGGTCTATCCAGCTATGCTCGCCCTTATTATTATGAAGGTTAACGGGACTTAAAAAAGGTTAAGAATTACATAAGGGAATCGGGAATGGGGCATCGGCCCGCGCAGGGCATCGGCCAAACAGGGCATTGGGTATTGGAATAGCTTCTTCCCTCTTCCCTCTTCCTTCTTCCTTCTAATCCAACTTTTCGCCGCTGAGAATAAAGATGGGATTGACAGCGGCAAAGGTTTGACTCAGGCCGCGAGTTTCCAGGCGGTTGACGGCGGACTGGACTACCTCAATGTTGCGGACTTGCAACTCGGCGAAGCTTTCGGAAAGGGCGTAAAGATTCTCTAAATTCGATGCTGTGGCGACAACTCTACCGTTGGGCTGCAAGTAGCGCCAGACTTCCTTGAGAATCATTTTAATGGGGCGCCCTCCTTCGATGCAGACTCGGTGGGGGGGTTCGGGGAGGTGTTCGAGGCATTCAGGGGCGCTACCTTCGATGACTTCTACGTTCTTGAGCTCGAATCGATCGCAATTTCGGCGAATCAAGCTGGCTACTTCTTCGTCCCTTTCTACAGCGATAATCCGACCTTTGGGACACAGCAAACCTGTTTCTACGGCGATCGTACCCGTACCTGCACCGATGTCCCACACCACTGAATCTGCTTGGAGTCGCAGGTGAGATAGTAACAGCAGTCTGACTTCTCGCTTACTCATGGGAATTCCCGGTAAACGTTCAAATAAATCGTCTGGGATACCAGGAGTGACGTAGGGCCAAAGCATAGTTCTATTTTTAATGGAAGTCAGTGGGCAGTGGGCAGTTGTCAGTGGGCAGTTGTCAGTTGTCAGTGGGCAACCCCAAGGGGAGAAAACAGGATCTCCTACTTTGCCCATCTCCCTCATATTTACTGTCGCACAACCTTGAGAGTTTGGAGGCGGGGATCGTTGCAACCTGTGATTTTGCCACCGGCGGCAAGGATTTGTTGCAGGTAGTCAAGGGCTTGTGGCGTAACGATTTCACCAGGCATCAAAACGGGTATTCCTGGCGGGTAGGGACAGATCAGTTCGGCGCACAGGCGATCGACTGCTTGGTATGTTCCTACGGTTTGGGCCGGGGAAAAGAAGGCATCGCGGGGGGAGAGGGGGGGAGTAGGAGAGGGG
>NZ_JAUBOJ010000077.1:0-20985 GCF_036700185.1 Microcoleus sp. BM001215392
CGCCCCAATCTAGGATACACCGACTTTGAAAACACGCCCTAGGGATTCAAGAGACAGCAGATCATGGTGTCCAGGGTGTTGATTTCTCCTTTTTAGAGGTTCTCAAAAATTTCTTTTCATTCCCCCTTGACACTCCAGTGGACTGGATACTGCAAGATAGGATTAACCCCTCAAAGGAAAGGAAAAATACAACCATGACACTACAGCTAAAAGTCCCTAACATGGCGTGTTCAGCTTGTGGCGAAACCATTACCAAAGCCATCAAGACAGTAGATGCCGCCGCAAATGTTCAGGCAGATCCCAAAACCAAACTGGTCAATATCCAAACTCAAGCATCTGAAGCCGCCATTACAAAGGCAATTACAGCGGCAGGTTATTCCGTTACCTGTCACTAAAGATTTCTCAGACCCATATTAAGGATGAAAATAAGGAGGTTTTGTATGGAAAACGCCACTATGAAACTGCGAGGCATGAGTTGTGCCTCTTGTGCAAGTAACATCGAAGAGGCAATCCGCTCAGTTCCGGGAGTTGAGACGTGCAATGTTAATTTTGGAGCTGAACAAGCCAGCGTTACATATAATCCCAGCCAAACTGATGTAGCAGCGATTCAGGATGCCGTGGATGCGGCTGGATATTCTGCTCTGCCGATGCAAGATGATGTACTTGCCCCAGAAGATGATGCAGAACGGCAGGCGCGGCAAAGTGAAAATCAGGACTTGACCCGCAAGGTGTGGGTTAGCGGTATTATCAGCGCCGTTATCGTGATTGGCTCCCTGCCTGCAATGACGGGATTGCCTATTCCCTTCATTCCCATGTGGCTGCACCATCACTGGCTACAACTTGTACTCACTACTCCAGTATTGTTTTGGGCCGGTAGGTCTTTCTACATCAATGCCTGGAAAGCCTTGAAGCGTCATACGGCGACAATGGATACGCTAGTAGCGATCGGGACAGGGGCAGCTTACCTCTATTCTCTATTTCCCACCTTCTCTCCCCAGTGGTTTATCAGTCAGGGTCTTAAACCAGATGTGTACTTTGAAGCGGCATCTGTAATTGTTGCATTGCTCTTGCTAGGACGACTGTTGGAAAACCGCGCTAAGGGACAAACCTCAGAAGCAATTCGTTCTCTTATGGGTTTGCAGGCAAAAACGGCGCGGGTAATTCGTAATGGACGAGAGGTGGACATTCCCATCGCTGAGGTAGTGTTGGAAGATGTCATTCTAGTTCGTCCGGGTGAAAAGATTCCCGTGGATGGCGAGATTATTGATGGCTCCTCAACGATTGATGAGGCAATGGTGACGGGTGAAAGTGTACCCGTGAAAAAGCAGCCTGGTGATGAAGTGATTGGAGCGACTATCAACAAGACTGGAAGCTTCAAATTCCGAGCCACACGAGTGGGTAAAGATACGTTTTTGGCGCAAATCGTTAAACTGGTGCAGCAAGCGCAAGGCTCCAAGGCACCGATTCAGCGATTAGCCGATCGCGTTACGGGATGGTTTGTCCCTGTTGTGATTGCCATTGCGATCGCTACCTTCATCATCTGGTACAACATCATGGGCAACGTCACAATGGCATTGATTACCACCGTGGGCGTGCTGATTATTGCTTGTCCCTGTGCGCTTGGCTTAGCCACGCCAACCTCGATCATGGTGGGTACAGGTAAAGGGGCAGAAAACGGAATTTTGATTAAAGGTGCAGATAGTTTAGAACTAGCGCACAAACTGCAAACTGTTGTTTTAGACAAAACAGGCACGATTACCCAAGGTAAACCCACTGTAACGGAGTTTATAACGATTAATGGTACCGCCAATGGTAACGAGCTAAAACTTCTGCGCCTCGCTGCATCCGTCGAACGGAATTCAGAACATCCTCTGGCAGAAGCCGTGGTGCAATATGCCCAATCTCAAGGAGTGGAGTTGACGGATTCACGGGAGTTCGAGGCTCACGCAGGTAGTGGTGTGCAAGGGTATGTATCCAATGAATGGGTGCAAATTGGAACTCATCGTTGGATGAATGAATTGGGAATTGATACCAGTAGTTTGCAGCAACCGTGGGATCGATTGGAATATCTCGGTAAGACGGTTATCTGGATTGCCATAAATGGCAAAGTAGAAGGAATTATGGGCATTGCCGATGCCGTGAAACCATCTTCTGTTGTCGCAATTCGCACTTTACAAAAGATGGGATTAGAAGTGGTAATGCTAACAGGTGATAACCGTCGCACGGCAGAAGTCATAGCGCAGGAAGTCGGCATCAAACGAGTTATTGCAGAAGTTCGTCCCGATCAAAAAGTCGCTCAAATCGAAAATCTTCAGGCAGAGGGAAAAATTGTCGCAATGGTGGGGGATGGAATCAATGATGCACCTGCACTTGCTCAAGCTGACGTAGGCATGGCAATTGGCACAGGAACAGATGTCGCGATCGCAGCTAGCGATATCACTCTAATTTCTGGTGACTTACAAGGCATTGTTACTGCCATCCAACTGTCTCGCGCTACGATCCAAAACATCAAACAAAATCTGTTTTTTGCCTTTGTCTACAATGTGGCAGGCATTCCCATCGCCGCCGGAATTCTTTTCCCGATTTTTGGATGGCTCCTCAATCCAATTATTGCCGGGGCAGCAATGGCATTTAGTTCCGTTTCTGTAGTAACAAATGCGTTGCGTCTCCGTAACTTTCGACCCAAAAATGTTGGCTAATTTGATTCGTGCTTAAGAGGAAATAATGATGAACAAGCAACTTACATTTCTAGGGACATTAGCAGGATTTGGGTTTCTGCTTGGGGTAATTTCCGGTTCAATTTTTGGAGTGTTAACGTAGCCTATTTTTGCACTCTGATGAATGAAACATCGAACGATAGCACGGGTTTTGTCAATCACGAAGGAAATTTACTAAATACCTTTGTTCAAAACCCGCTCTTACTCCCATAATCTTGTGTATTTTTTAGGAGGTTTTTAAATGAGCGGCAAAACAACAATTATCGGTACTATTGCTAGTCTCGGGGTTGTACTAGGAATGTTATCGGGTGAAGGAATAGCGCAAAATACCCATGAAACACACCCAACTCAAACACAGCAAAGAAGTCAGTTTCATCGCATTGAACAACCCTTAAGTAACAAGATTTTAGTTACTTTGGCTGGACTCGGATTGATTAGTTTAGAACTTTGGTGGTTTCTCCTTAGCAAACCCAAATCTCAGAAAGCAGTTACAGCCAGTGGAGGAATTCAAGAAGTAACCGTCACCGTTGATGGTGGTTATGAACCCAGCCGCATTGTTGTGCAAGCTGGACAACCAGTGCGTCTTAACTTTCACCGCCAAGATCCTAGCAGTTGTTTGGAACAAGTCTTAATTCCAGATTTTCATATTGCAGCAGATTTGCATCTGAATCAAGTAACCTCTGTTGAATTCACACCTAAAAAAGCTGGCAGTTATGTCTTTAGCTGTGGCATGAATATGTTTCGAGGCGAAATTATCGCTGCCGAAGACCAACAACTTGAATCAACGGGGTTCGAGGAACCTCAAACACTAACAGAATCTCAGTTCAATTCATCCATGTCAACACATCAGCCTGAAACAATAATTGACGCTGAAGCTATGCAAATCAATCCAACTGTTGACCAGGGCCTCCAGAAAGTGACTATCATTGTTAACAAAGGCTACACGCCCAATCATCTGGTAGTTAAAGCAGGTAAACCCGTTCAACTCCACTTTTTACGTGAAACTTCTAGTGCTTGTTTAGCGAAAGTGCTGATTCCCGATTTTGGCATTGCTACCGATTTGTCTTTGAATCAAGTAACAACCATTGAATTCACTCCCGAAGACGTAGGACAACACACTTTTAGTTGTGGCATGAATATGTTTCGCGGTACCATAGAAGTGCAAGCCACTAACGTCTCTGACCCAGATGAAATGGCTGCTCAGGCCTTAAATAACTGACCGTCAACCAAGTGCGATCGCTCGAATGGTTTGTCCAAACGCCTACTGCTACCCAAAGTTGCGACATTCAGGCGATCGCCACTCAGTCATTCAAAAAAATGTCTAGCCCCTCTTGACTCTCCATCCCACTGGATAGTTTATCATAAGCTTAGAGTTGGATTCAGTAGAGGAAATCAGTATGTTAGTTCAAGAAAAGCAAAAACTCATTGGTTTAGTTGCGAAGGAAAGCGGCGTACCGATTAAAACCATTCGCTACTATGAGGAACTCGGTTTAATCAAGGCATCAGGCAGAACCGAGGGGAAATATAGATTATTTAATTCTGATATTTTGACTCGGCTAAGCTTTATTAAACGCGCCCAAACTTTGGGATTAAGTTTAGCCGAGATTCAAGAATTATTGACGGTTCACGATGGGGGAGAGTTGCCTTGTGAACACATCAAAGTCCAGTTGCAAGATAAACTGCTCGCTATCGATCTACAAATTCAGCAACTACTTATCCTCAAACTAGAGTTGGAAGGATTACTTTCAGGTGCGCCCACCTTACTAGAAAAGGTTGATTCCATCATTTGTCCTCTGATTCAAAAAAAGTAAATTCTTCTATAACTTAATTGTTTCGATCGGTGTGTCAACGGAGGTTATAGAAGTTGACACACTGGTTTTTTATCAAAAAATAATATCACTCAAGACAACGGCCCCATACACTGATTAAGGCAAGTCCAACAGTTATTGTCAAAGTGGGAAAATCAGGGTTTATATATTTTCTTGCTGCCTAAATATTAGAGTTGCAACACATTAAAAAAGATGAATTAGCAGGGCAAATATTTGACAATGAGCTAGAGCTTGCCTACGCCGTAATTCAGGGAGTAGAAGTTAGATAGAGGAGAAAGAAAAAACTACCGTACCCAACGTGTTAAATTTAAATCCAATCACCACACTTAATCTTTCGTTACATAAAGATAATTTTTCCTGCCTACCTACTTATATGTCGATTTATTCTGAAAAAATTTGTCAATATTTTTTCGCTACCCCCTTGACTCTCCAGTCGAATAGAGAATTTAAGCTGTTATTAGTAGGTTGAGTAAGTTCACGATTGATTTACTCAACAAAGTTCACCCATCAATCACCATCGATTAGAAACTGAAGGCTATGGTACTGCAACTAACTGTTCCTAAACTGGCTTGTTCTGCTTGCGTGAATGCTATCACCAAAGTTATTCAAACGCTTGATTCTACTGCCTCGGTTCAAGCCAATCCAAAAACCAAACTTGTCAGCATAGAAACTCAAGCCTCCGAAACAGCAATCAAAGAAGCAATAGCTGCGGCTGGCTATCCATCCGTGTAAACCTTTTAGTTTTTTTTCCTGCCAGCGGTTAGCTTTTGGCTAGCCGCCAATCCTAAATATTCATCTTAACTCTGGAGTTTATCAGTAGTTTAGAGGATTCATTTACAAGAATGCCCTTAACTAAAAACTCCAAACGAGAACAGCAAAGTCTGAACCCCTGATAAATCGACAACCTCAAGTTTACTAACTGGAGAAAACAATGAAGCCATTTTTAACTGCAATTGCTATTACTTCAACTCTCATCCTAGCTCAAGGTTGCTTCTCACCCTCAAGCACGAAATCTGGCGAAACATCAACTTCTTCTGCCTCACAAGTGGCAAATACCAGTTCTCACGAGGGTCATGTAATGGATAATGTCCAGACATCAGGAGCTAATAAAAATCTTCATGAGGGTCATAATATGGAGGATTCCAAAACCCATGACGCTGGAGAACAACATCATGATGGTGGTCATTCGGGATATTCAGATGCCGAACCTGCGAATGCTATCGCTAAGCTGACAGTTCCCTCCAATATCGCGCCCAAAACTCCCGTACCTTTGGTAATTGAAGTCCAAAACAAAGAGGGAAAGTCTATTGCTGATTTTGATAAATTCCAAGAACAATTAATGCACCTGATTGTCGTTAGCGATGACCTCCAATATTTCAATCATATTCACCCCACCTATAAAGGAAATGGACGCTTTGAAGTTCAAAGTGATTTTCCCGGCTCAGGTGGTTACACGCTGTTCAGTGATTACAAACCAGCCGAAAAATCAGAACAAGTTTCTGTCTTAAAAATGCAAGTTCCGGGTCAAGCTTTAGCTCTGTCAAAAGTTGACATGGCTACCACCCAAACTTTGGGAAATACTAAGGCTAACCTCACGTTTTCTCAACCTCAAATAAAAGCAGGACAAGGAGTTAACTTAATTTTCAATTTGCAAGATGCTAGTAGCAACCAACCGCTGAAGGATTTACAGCCCTATTTAGGCGAAAAAGGACACTTAGTTATCCTCAAGCAGTCATCACCGTTGACAAAAGCCGACTATATTCATGCTCATGCCTTGAAAGATACTCCAGCAGGAGAGGTTCACTTTATGACCAGTTTCCCCCAAACAGGAAAATATAAGCTTTGGGGGCAGTTCAATCGTAATGGTCAAATTGTCACGGCTGATTTTTGGGTAAAGGTGGAATAGTTATACTCGCATTTTTTGTTTCTGAAGCAGAGAAACAGATTTTTGTTTCAAATGCTTGATTTCTAAACATTTTGCTATCAGCTAACTACTGGTGGCTGATAGCAAAACTCCTTGGCGATAAATCATGAGTAAACTATGGGGTAGTCATGCAGAGTAATGATATCGTTTTCTTATGCAAGAATTATAGTGATGTACAAAGTTAAAAATTGCTCCAATATGGTTTTGCAGTTTTTTTGAGAAAGGCAAGGTTTTACGAACTAAACGAGAAATTCCCTGCCGTAAAGTATTATTAAGTCTTTCAATATGACTGGTTTTTCCCGATTCTTTACCTACAGCTTGATGTCTTTTAAAAGGTAAGCTGTTTCGCATTTAAACTGGTATAATAATAAATCACAAGTCACAGAAAAGCCAGAAGTATGCCAGCAAAAAATCATCTAAATGCAGAGCAAGTCAAAAAGCTTCAACAAACATTAAAACAAGAAGAAAATGGAGAAATTAGAGAGAGAATCTTAATCTTACTATTGCTCAATGATGGAAAAACGCAAAAAGAAATTGCTAAATTTATCGGGTGTTCGCCCAACAAAATCTGTTTCTGGTGTGTGCATGGCGATCCAGATAATTTAGAGAGTCTTAAAGATGAGAAGATGAAAGGAAACCATCACAAAGCCACAGAAAAATACATAGAGATATTACTAGAAACAATTGACAAATCTCCTCAAGAGCTAGGATATGAATTTGGTCGATGGTCAGCTAAAAGATTGGCTACTTATTTAGAAGAAGTGACTGGAATTAAGTTAAGTGGCTCACAAGTCTGGAGAATTATTTCAAAAAAAAAGTACGTTTACCTGTGGTCAAAATATAGCCTAGAGCACAAACAAGATCCAGAAAAAAGAAAAGCTTTTAAAGAGAAACTAGAGGAATATTTAAGAATAGAAAAAGAAAGTCCTACTCGCCTTCAGGTATGGTTTTGGGACGAAAGTGGATTTAGTTTAAGGGTGATTAGGAGAAAGACTTGGGGCAAAAAAGGACATCGCAAAAAAGTGAGGGGAGATAGAAGAAAAGGAAGAGTGAATGCCATGGGAGCAATCAGGTATTCAGACAAAAAAAGATTTGTTGAGTTTCTCAGTAAAAGTAACTCTAATAGTTTCTATAAAGTCTTGAAACTATTTTATCAAGATTTAATAAGTGAATGGGTAGAAGCGGGAAACAATCGGGAAGATTTTACAGAAAAAGGATGTCAAATAGTGATTGTATTAGATAATGCCAGCTTTCACAAGAAACAAGACTATATCCAGATAATAAAAACAGAAATGCCTAATATTCATCTGGAATATTTACCTGAATATAGCCCCGACTATAACTTAATTGAATTGGTATGGCATTCAGCCAAAGAATATATTGCTAATCGACTTTTTAAATCAGTTGAAGAATTAGAGTTTTTGTTGCATAAGCTTTTAAATGAAGGAGAATTGGTCATCAAATGGGGACGAAAACTTAAAAACAAAGGAAATGCTGTTATCACAATTTAAATGCGAAACAGCTTAGCACTTATGAATAAGATTCCCAAAAATCAGTATAACAAACAGCACATTGTCTATAGACAGGAGGTAAAGATTGCCAGAGCTTGGACGCAGACTTTTTTGAGCGGTCTCCAATATAAAGTCCAACAATTTCACGGGTCTTTTGATCTAAAGCTATCCAGAGCCATTGCTTTTTTCGCTTGTTTTTGACAAATGACCACATTTCATCTAGCTGTAAAGTCAACTGACCTTTCGGTTTTTTCATTACCCAAATTTCTTAGGAAATTATTTCGGCATACTTTTTATTTACATAATTCTGAAGCCATCGAATGGAGACCCCCGTAGCTCTAGCAATTCCGGCTCAAGAAATTTTTTCTAAAATCAGCCGCTCAATTAAGGCTTTAGTATAGGAGTGAAATCTGCTTATATTGATAATTTTCAATAAACTGACGACTACAATTTTTACATTTAAATCGCTGTTTCCCGTAATAAGTCTTTCCATTTTTAATAAAAAAATCGCTTTGACAATTAGGACATTCCATACTTTTACCTCGCAAATTTATGTGGATTTAATATTAAACCATTACTGTGCATACTACCCGGATATTTTCAAACGATCTTTTTTACGAGCTTTAAAACTTGAAGCATACCAAACTAGCAGTAAAATGGTAATTACAGGAAGAAATACTATACACGTCAGCAGCAAGATGAACGAAATAATCATCAGTAGGACTTGGAAAAGTTAGCTAACTTCTGGGTAAAGTCACACCAGTGTTCAATCCTTAAATTTACGATACTCTGGCGATTCTACCCAAATTGTACAGAATCCCGAAATAGCTGGCCTTCCCGCCACTTCCAAAGTCACCCCCAGACGCTTGACATCCTTTTTACATTCCAGATCAGTAAGACTATCCGAATTCCACCTCATCAAATTCCGAGCAAACTTCCCCTCAGCACTCGTTGCCCACCGCAAAGTCTCCGCCTGCTCCTGAGTTAAAGAAACTGCTTCCCCCGGTGCAAACCCTCCTTGCGACCAAAGTAAACCCATCCACCCCATCACAGCACCAGCACCTAACGCCACCAACAGGATACCCGCAGCCGGTATCAAAGCAAGAGCCGATGTCCTCCACCGAGTCAACTCCGTCTGACGCACCAGAGAATTAACAGCCTCAGCAATTTGTCCCTCTTGCTTCTCTACCGCCACCCGTTCGTAACTCGCCAAAGTCTTGTTAATCCGCCCCACCCACCGATCGAACGCTAACTCAAAATCCTCTGGTTTTGGACTCTCTTGAAGCAGCACTTCCAATCGGCCAGCAGCCAACAAAATCAGAAAAATCGGGTCAGTTGGCTCAATTTTCCCCTTAAAAGCCAACTCCAAAACTTTGCGCCTGTACTCCTCCGATTGCCCCTCTAAAGCAATATCAAGCAAAGATTTAGTATCAACAGCACCATAACTCACGGCAACATCCCCGTAGTTTCAAACGCCTCATAAGCTGACAACATAAACGACTTAATCCGCTGTCGGCCCAGCACCCCGAGTTCCTGGCTATTCCTTGCCAAATCAAAAGTTATCCCCCGAGCATCTATCGCATTCCTTTCCCGCGAATAAAACTTAGGAAAATCAATCACCTTGACCTCATACTTTTTAATCGCATTCTGCACCTCCTCCATCTCTTCCACAGAACTCCAATCATCCTCCAATCCCAAATTGCGGACGAGGACGTGAGTAATCTTATTGTCAAAATGCTTAACTGACTTCAAAAAGAGCTGCACGCTATCGTAGCCCCCCGTACAAATAAACCACTTGCAAAAACTAATGCGAGACTGCTTCCCCAACTCAATTAAATTGTTTCTTCCCATCCACTTAGTTACCAAAGGATAAACTTGAGCCGGTAAATTGACAATTACGCTCTTCTCAAACGCCAATTCAAAAATCCGATCCGCTTCGTAAAACTTCTTCTCGTCCTCGCTAAACAGAGCTTCACGGCATACGCTCTCATAGATTCGAGATACATCAGGATTAGAGCGATCGGTATCTACGGCAAAAAATGGTAAATTCTTGTCCAAGAAATACTGAATCAAAACCCTAGCAAATAAGCTCTTGCCAACTCCGCCTTTCTCTCCATCAATCAGATGAATTTTAGTAGCCGGTTTTTCAACCTTCTCTAACCCGCACTCTTTGAAACCATTCGAGTTTTCTATCGCTGTATCCATAGCTGAGTCTCCTCCTTCATCTACCTGTTTAACCACAGAATCTGTTAGTTGCACTTGATATTTCGAGTTTCTACTTCTACTTGCCATGTCCCACTTTCCTATTTCAGGTTCATTTTCTAACACAAATACAGTTATTTTTGCTTTATTTTTATAGCTACTAACTGCCCAATCAGCAAGAAAAACTTGCCTAAAATATAAATTTGCAAATTCACCAATTCAATGACTAGCATACTTGTATTCTCAGAGGTGATTAGGGTCAAATTCCGCTCAATAATTGAAACTCATTCATGCAAATCCTGAATCATCGAAATCCTCGCCACCCTCTAATTCAAAGAAGTCATCCGCAGTCAATCCGCTACGGGTGGAATGGTTAGGAGGCGTCAAGCTTTCCACACCGTAAAGCAGAGAACGGTCTGCCTCCTCAATGCCAGCAGGTACTTCTCGCGAAAATGGTATTTGGGAAATAGGCATTCCCCCTATATTAGTAGGAGGATATTCAATCCCGCCTCGCTCGCGCAAATAGAGAGCGTGCTTTTCCAGAGCATAGACGGCATTTCTAAATAACCGCCCTAAAATAACTGGATCGATATTCTCTTTTTCCAGATATGCTAGCGGCAGCCAGTAAGGTCGCAGAGATTGGAGAATCATTTCTCTCGAAGGCAGCAATAAATTGCCTTTAATATAGGACATCAAAACTCCATCATCAGTAGATTTTAAAGGCTGATAGCGCCACAAAAAATCAACCCTTTCTTTTTCCTTAGCCACGACCAACTATCTCCTGTAAAACGGAACTTTTTGACCCACAAACAGCGGATTCTGTGACCTGAGAATTGAACTGCTTTTTCAAATTTGCCTTGAAATACGAAAACATCCCATAGACATCATTGAGCCGATTTTCAAACCCTTTCTTTTCCAAAATAGGTGGCATAGCAATTTCGGCATTCCAAATAATCGGAAAGCGATCGTAATGTTCGTTTAACTCCTTACGGAGATAATCAGCCGTCCCACCGCAGAACACCAACTCATCGCAATCCGGTGGCAAATTCTCATCCAACCAACTGGTGAGACTCCGCGCATATTCAGGTCGTGCCTCTTTGATTGCTGCTATCATCTGCTGCACTTCTTCAGCCCGCCCTTGCTTAGTTGTGCTGCGAGCCAACCGCATTAAAGGAGCTGCCTTGAACTCAGATCCCGCTGCAGCGATCGCCGGAGTCAATCGCTCCGCAGTCTGCCCTGAAGTCCTAGCTACCACCCTCTCCACCATGCGGATGAAGCCCAAATCGCTCGTTTTTCCCGGTCTAACATCCCCCCGTTGCACCACCAGCAGGCTAGCATTGCGGTAGCCAATCATGGCGATCGCGCACACCCGCTCTTTCAAAACAGAACCAACTTTCTTGTTGTGCATCAGGTAAATGCCACCCCCCTCTGGCTTGCAGTTAAACGCCAACAATTCCACGCTCATCTGACCTGTAGGAGTTTGGTAATCTGCTAAAGCTTCCCGCAGCACCCGCTCGAACCTCCCCCGGTCTTCATATTCCCCCGGTGGCAACAACACGGCGATCGCCGCCGTAAATTTCGGAGGCAAATTCAGCTTTTCCTTAATCGCCCACATCCCAGCCAGAGTTTTGTGCAGCGCCCTCTCGTACTTAAGCTCCGAAAGACCAGCATTGGCGTGAAACCTCTCTTTCGCCAAATACCCTACTGCCCTGTAATCGTTCCTAAAGGCAACCCAAGCCGTATTCTCAGGCTCGGCTGACCCCAATTGGTCTCTGCCATAAGCCAAAATTGATTCGTGCGGTACAGATACGACCTCCGGTTCCATGCACAGCAGTCGAATTTGATTCTTTGGCCCTGCGTAAAGAATTTTGGTAGCTGACCCCCCGTAATCGCAGGCCGCGATCGCTTGAGGCCAGATGGTTTCGATAGTAGTTTCGCTCATATCGCAGGTCTTCCTAATTGAAGTTTCAAGAGTGGTAAACAAACAGCCCTGTACGGAAAGGACGTGCCGAAATAACCCTTACGCTAAGCCAAGCGTGCCACCTCAAAAGAAGGCTGTAAAACAAGAGCTATTCAAGGATTAAAACGCACTTACTACTTATTAACCCCTCCTAAAACCTCCCCTCCCTCAGCCAGTTGTCTGAATCCCAGCATCTACAAAAATCGGACTCACGGCTTAGGCTGGGACAGAGCTTTTGGTAGCAAGCTGTGTCAGAGGTGCGTGCAAACTGCTTTCTCTAACGGGATAGCACCCCTATGAAAAGAGCGCTGCTGCCAGCCTGTCGCTGTTCAATGGAAAATTTTCCATTAGCTATTAGACGGGAAGCCCCGCGCTGTATTGCTTGCAATCAGCATCGGGTACTTCACACAGACATCTCGAAAAAAGATGTAGAGACAAGGGCGATCGCGTATGCAAGCAAAAGTGGAAGAGCACGCATCATTGATTTTCCCAGATGTCTATTGGAAATTCCCACGCCTGTTAAGTTCAGCCAAATCTGGCTCTGGGCCACAGTGACAATGGAAAATTTTCCATTGGAAATTCCCACGCCTGTTGAATTCAGCCAAACCTGAGTCTAAGCCCTAGTGGCAAGGGAAAATTTTCCATTGGAAAGACTGACCTCGAGTTGCCATGCCTTAAAGCCCCTCCAGGCAACAAGCGAGTGGCAAGTGGCTGAGGCGCGATTGCCCTCCGCGCACGCTACCCGATCGCAGCCGAAGGATAAAGTTCGTTACCCAACACCAAATAGCGAGCAAACTAGCCATGTCGAGATCCAAACGAATCAAAAGAATAGCCGTATACCTAACGCCAGAAGAACTTCAACTTGCTGAGACAATGGCTAAAAATCTCCAGGTGAGCATCAGCAGTCTGTTCCGATACCACACTTTTAAACAACAACATCAACCAGCTTTGTGCCAAAAATTAGCCGAACTTAACCTCCGCCTCAAACCGATTGCCCTTGCTACAGAACAAGCATTATGGATGGGGGAAAAAATTACACAGCCAGCCAACTTTGAGGATCTGATTGAGCAAACTTTGGCACTGCTCAAGCAAGTACAGCAACAGCAAATGAACGTACCACTTCTAATGAATTTAAGCGATATTGAGGAAAATTTAGAAGCTCCTAGCGAAAACTTTTAATAAAAACATCCACAAATCATCACTTTTTTACTACACAAGTTTTAAGTTTAGTAAATAATGATTGGCAAGCAGAAAATCGGTAAAACTTTTACCCCATTGCTCAATTACCTCTTCTCCAAAGAAGGAGCTTCACTGATTGGAGGAAATATGGTAGGAGAAAATGTCCAGGAATTAGCTGCTGAGTTTCTGTTCTCCAAACAACTCAACCCTAGAGTTGAAAAACCAGTTTACCATGCGACCTTAAGCGTGCCGGATGGCGAGTATATCCCTGATGCCAAATGGCGGGCGATCGCTCTAGATTACCTAGAAGGAATGGGACTGGATAAAAATCTGTTTGCTATCATCCGCCATACCGACCGCGACCACGACCACATTCACATTGCAGCCAGCCGTATCAAATTGGATGAGCAAGGAACTTGCGTATCAGATAGCTGGAACTATCTACGCAGCGAAAAATTGATTCAAGAATTGGAAGAAAAGTATGACTTGACACCAGCTTCCCGCAGTTTTGATAAAGAACGCCGTTCTCCCACGACTGGCGAACACCGACGGTTAGCAAGAACGGGGGAAATCAGCACGCGGGAACAACTGCAAACAGCACTAGATAGAGCAACCACTGACAGTCCCGCGCTCGCTCTTTTGATTGACCGACTCGTTGAACAAGGCATTAGTGTAAAAATAGAACCTACCCCCGCAGGCGAATTAGGGATTAGCTACAAATTAGGCAATATTGCTTTTAGCGGCACTCATTTAGGCAAAGCTTACACCTTCAAGGGGCTGCAAAAATACAGAGGAGTCACTTACTCTGCTAATACTGACATAAATGTGGAAGCCATTCCCCCATTGCAAGAGCGAGAATTGAACGAAATTTTGGAAACAGAAAACTCTAAACCAAATAGCGACGCGAACAATGATAGTGATGCTGATGACTGCGGCGAAATGAGGAACAGCAGCATCGAGAGCAATTCTTCACCAATATACTGGCAAAGCTACTCTAACATTGACAGGCCAGAGCGAGAAGGAAGCAGCACAGGGACTTCCTCAGAAACCGACAAAGATTCTCTAATCGCTGAGTCAGAAGATGTAGGCAAACCCGACTCGCCCAACGATCGCGAAACATCGGGGTTCGACTCACTTAACTGGGAGTCTGTACGAAGCAATTTAATAGAAAATGCTTGTCTGCCAGTCGAATTAATCGACCTCCTACACGACAGGGGATGGATAGACGCAGACAGCCTGAACCGCCCTGTATTCCAACTCCGCACTCTTGCAGGAGAGTACAGAGGAACCTGCACCTTAGACGCCAATGGAAAATTTTCCATTGACAGTCATGGGGAAGGCTCATATCAAGGAGGCGACAACAGTGAAAAGGGAGTTTTCTGGATAGCGGTTCAAAACAATATTGAAAGAGCCATTATTGCCAGCAACCCGGTAGAACTACTGTCTGTAATTGCCTTAGATCCGGATTTCAATAAGAGGCCGACTTTATACTTAAGCATTGATGCGGTTTCTTCGCTGCCAACCGACTTTCTTAAGGAAGTAGAAACTATAGTAGTCGGCTTCAAAGGAGATCGAGACGGCGATCGACTGTCAAAAGAAATTATTGAAACATTCCCTCAATCAAAGCGAATCAATCCAGGCTTTGCCGGGTGGAACGCAATCTTAGCATCTCAAGAGCAAGAAAACGAAAATGGTTTTAACGATCGTGATGAAGCAATCGATCGCAATTTTGGCGTAATTTTGGATTAATCAAAACTCACTATTAGTATTTTACGCAGCTTTCATGGGACCAGGAAACGATGACTAAAGTTGGGGGATAAACAAATTGCTTATTTTTACGACGCCCTTTTCGACTTGTTTGAGCAGTAAAACCGTCGCTGCAACCCACCTAAAAACCAAACAATATGCTATTTGGAAAAGAGCTTTTTCTAAATCGGCTTGTCCAAGCCGTGACTCAGACTCTATTATCAGTATTGTGAAAGAGTGGAAGCGCCACCTTAAAATTATGAATCTACGTCACTTACTTCTCTCTACTGCGCCCTAAATCTTTGTGCAACCAGCGAGAATGGAACTCTGCTTTGTTAGAAGTAATGGAAGGACTAAAAGCAGTGTATCTCTCAATTAAATTCAGCGATTTGCCATTGGTGAAGTGGCTGCTAGCGCAGCATTATGAATGGCTTGCTAACAAAAATTTGAATTTGAGAAATTCCAAACTATCATCATGAAACTGCATTCACCCATTTGCGATCTGCCAGGGTTACACCCAAGCAATTACAAAATGCTAGAAAGGCTGGGTCTTGCAACTGTACGAGACTTACTGCTCTACTTTCCCCGTGATTACATCAAGTATCGGCGAGTAAAAATTTATCAGTTGAAAGTAGGCGATTCAGTCACGGTTGTAGGTAAGATTGAACATCAGGAAGTAGTCAGTCCGCCTAAAAATTCTAGGCTAACAATTCAGACTATTATTGTCAAGGACAAAACCGGGAAAATAGCCTGCAAGCGTTTCTTCAACCACCCGTACTACCAATCAAAAAAGTGGAGGAACGAGCAAGCCGCCACCTATGTTGCTGGAGGCATTGTTGCTATATCTGGGATAGTCAAAGCCGATCGCTATTGTGGAATGACATTAACTTCCCCTGAAATCCGATTAATCGGTCTAGACGAAGCCAAGGATACGAAAAATTCAATTATCCCAATTTATCCTTTGACAAAGGGAGTTAGCAACGAAATTGTCCAAGATGCAGTAACCTCAGCTTTGGAATCTGCCAAGCTGCTAAATGACCCCCTGCCGCAGGAGTTCAGACGACAACACGGTTTGATGGAATTACAGAAGGCGATCGCAAACATCCACCAGCCCCCAGACGAAACCAAACTAGAAGCTGCCCGCCGTCGCATGGTATTTGATGAGTTTTTCTATCTCCAGCTATCGTTTCTCGTGCGTCGCCACCGACTTTTGGCGCGATCGGCTCTTACAAAAATAACTCCTGCTGGTCCTCTAATCCAACAATTTTACTCTCAACTTCCCTTCTCGCTTACCTCAGCTCAACGTAGGGTCATTAACGACATTCTCAACGACATGACTTCCAAAACGCCGATGAACCGACTGGTACAGGGGGATGTCGGTTCTGGTAAAACAGTTGTTGCTGTCGTTGCTATCCTCGCTGCCATCCAGTCTGGCTACCAAGTGGCACTTATGGCACCTACAGAAGTGCTAGCCCAACAGCATCACAGGAAGATTGCGGCGTGGTTTGAACGCCTTGGCGTTTCTGTTCAATTGCTGACGGGTTCTACCAAAACCGCCAAGCGCAGAGAAATCCACGCCCAATTAGAGACGGGTGAACTTTCACTATTGGTAGGAACTCACGCGCTTCTGCAAGAGAAGGTCAACTTCAACAAACTCGGTCTGGTAGTCATCGACGAACAGCACAGATTCGGGGTGCAACAGCGGCAGGATTTACTGAACAAGGGAAATAGACCTCATGTACTGACGATGACCGCGACTCCTATTCCGCGTACTTTAGCACTGACCTTGCACGGGGATTTGGATGTCAGTCAGATTGACGAGTTACCGCCCGGTCGTCAGAAAATTCACACGAAAGTGCTTAATAAAAGCGCTTCAGCATACGATTTAATCCGCCTTGAGGTACTTCGAGGTCGTCAAGCGTACATCATCCTTCCCCTGATCGAAGAATCGGAAAAGCTAGATTTAAGAGCAGCGGTAGCAGAATACGATCGACTGTCAACTGAAATCTTTCCCGAATTTAGAGTTGGTTTGCTGCACGGTCGGATGACATCAGCAGAAAAAGATGAAGCCCTCAACTCATTCCGCGATAACAAAACCCAAATACTGGTTTCCACGACTGTTGTGGAAGTGGGCGTGGATGTTCCAAACGCTACTGTCATGCTGATTGACCATGCCGATCGCTTTGGTTTAGCTCAACTGCACCAGTTAAGAGGTCGCGTCGGTCGCGGGTCTTACCGTTCTTACTGTCTGCTGCTCAATACCAGTAAAACAGCAGAAGCCAAGGCACGTCTTGAGGTGTTGGAAAAATCCACTGACGGGTTCTTTATTTCGGAGATGGATTTGCGCTTGCGCGGGCCGGGAGTTGTGATGGGCTATCGCCAGTCGGGACTTTCGGAATTTGCTTTGGCGAATATACTGGATGATGAGGATTTGCTGAATTTAGCTCGTGAGATGGCAATGGCAATTGTTAAGAGTGACCCAAATTTAGAAAGACATCCATTGATAGTTGCAGAAATCAAAAGACGGGGGCTGACGAATTGGAATTGCGCTCTAAATTAAAATTGTTATAACCCGTTTTTTTATTATAGGAGGCTTTGATTGCTCAGCAGGGATAAGAAATTCTATTCAGTTAATAATTGCCAATCTGCAACAACACGGCAAATAGAACCAGCGAAAATTTGAGAGGTTTCTCATGACTTACACCGCGCAACAACTTCTAACTTTTGAAACATTCCTCGCTCAATATGGTGACAACCCCCGCTACGAACTTGCTGACGGAGAATTAATTGATAGGTCACCCACCGGATCCCACGAAACCGTCAGTGGTAAACTGGCAACTTAAATCGGCATTGCGATCGCAGCCGAAAAACTACCCTGGTTCATTCCCCGCACTTGTTTAATCCGTCCCTTCGTAGATACAGTTACTGCCCGCCATCCCGATATTGTTGTGTTAGATGAAACCGGCCTCGCTAACGAACCTCTCTGGGAAAGAGAACCTGTGATTACCTTGGGGCGATCGATCAAATTGGTGGTAGAAGTCGTCAGCACTAACTGGGAAACCGATTATGCCCGAAAGGTTGAAGAATACGCTTTTCTAGAGATTCCTGAGTATTGGATCGTTGATTATCGCGGTTTAGGGGGAGTGGCTTTTATCGGTAAACCCAAACAACCGACGGTCACGGTTTGCCAACTGATTGGCGAAGATTACACCCAACAACAATTTCGCCTGAGTCAGCCGATTATTTCTCCTCTGCTAAAGAGCTTACAACTTCGTCTCGATGATATTCTTCCTCGTTAATAGAATATCCTGTAATCAGTTTAAACCCTGTTACCAAGGTTTTACGCCCAGTTTGCTTACTTGATTGAAGGCCAATCTTTCAGTGCACAAAACGTAAATTATAAGTAAGAGTTACGGAATTTAGTCTGAGCCATATAAATAGCTTCCTTGACTGTCCATTGCTTATGCGGAAGCAAATCAGCAACATTTCCGAACTGAACTAAACCTCTATAATCGCCCGTGATTTGAGCAATAATTCGGGCGATCGCTTTACAACAAGAATCCGGGTATTTGACAACTTGCAACTCAGAAAACCGAATCACTACCCAATTTTTTTCTAAAAAAAACTGATTGCGCTGATTGTCTTTACCCCTATCTATGCAATGATGAGGCTTTCCCGTTCGCCCCTCATAAGGCTCATCAATCTCGATATCTATAGCTAAACCAGTCGGTTTATGAACCAAAATGAAGTCAGCGGTGTAACGAAAAGATGTACCCGGTATAGGAAACTCACCACCCATACAGAAGTCATAAAAACCAGAGAAATAACGACATAAGTAAATAAAAAATTGCTTTTCACTTACCCCTTGCTGTACTCCTCCCTTACCCTGACTTGCTGGCGGTTTAACAATCTTTTTCAAGAAATTATTAAGCAGCTTAGATCGCTCCTGCAACAGAGAATTATATTGCTCAGTTTCCTTGTGATTTAGCTGCAAGCGACACAATTGATAACTTTCGTATTTGGATAATTGTTGTTGGTAGTCAGCCAGTCGTTGCTTGTAGCGATCGCGCACTTGAAAATCAACAAACCGCAGATAAGAGAAAGTCGCTACTGCACTCACTGAGGAACAGGTCAGCGATGACCAGAAAGCCATAACACTCATGCCAAACAGCCAGTTAACCAACATTACTACCGCAACACTAGCTATCCAAAGTTGAATTACCAGAGAATAACGAGAATTATTGGAAACTGGCGGTCGCGGCGGAAAAGGCATTTTTTTTGTAGAAGAAGCACTTTCTTCCAAAATAGCTATCGGGTTATCCGCGCAGAACTGACGAATGGAATCCGGGAGAAGAATAACTGGGTAAAAGCCTCTTATTTGGCTCATGGTTATGCTTTTTGTAGGCGATCTATAAGCTCAGGCTATGTGTATTTTCAGCCTTTAACCTATTAAATATGCGTGTCGTATCACATCATGCCCAGGAATGACAAACTCCTCTACCTAATTTCCGATGTCATCCACTTATAAATGGGCTAACGCCCAGAGAGTGGGGTGGAAATAATAATTTGGTACGCCACTACT
This sequence comes from Microcoleus sp. BM001215392, assembly GCF_036700185.1. Lineage (NCBI taxonomy): Bacteria > Bacillati > Cyanobacteriota > Cyanophyceae > Oscillatoriales > Microcoleaceae > Microcoleus > Microcoleus sp. BM001215392. The sequence goes on from NZ_JAUBOJ010000077.1 coordinate 19,651, forward strand.
TATGCCTACAAATCAGCCCAATAATACACAAAAAATTGCCACAGACCGTCTCAAATCGACGCGGGAAAAACTGACAAGAAAAATCAAATTGGCATTGAAGACTGCAACGCCTGAAGAAACTCTGGAAGTGTGGATGTTGATGAAACGGCAGGAACTCAAAAGAACGACTCCTGGGTTATCGGAACAGCAGATGGAAAGCGTCGTGCGATCGCTAATCCTAGAACTCGGCTATGACATCATCGCTACCTCAACTGCCTCACCTGCTGCTGCATCGCCAGAACCAGAAGTTCAGACAGATGAAAGCGAAGTGGATGACGCGGATGAGGATAACGATGCTGATTTCACTAACGACGATCTTGAAGGCGACGAAGATAACTTTTCAGAAGAATTATCAGATGTATCTGAAGAAAAACTTCCTTCTCGCAAGCAGCGGGTTCCTGCTTTGAAAAAAGTAGAAAGCTTAAGGGCTTCTACGCGAAATGGAAAGCACTATTAAGCATTGTTGAATTTGAAATCATAGACGAGGTTTTACACAACCGTGTCCCTACAACAATGTGAAGCTGACGACACAAGAAATACACTCATTTCCTACACTAATACTTCTTTCCTGGGAAGAGTGGATTTCAAATCCGACTCCCTAGAACTTATCCCAGAGACGGAAATTTTGGAAGTAGGCGATGAAAGCATTGACTCTCATAGTTTGGAAGACGAACTCACGCCAGGAACGCTAGACATACTCGCTCGCATTGAAACTTTTGATGAGTATTTTCATTGTTGCGGAAGGTGGTAACTAATGTATTTAGCCAAAGATTTGTTAGCCAGATATTCGATACAAGCAGTCGAACTCTGGAATCAATTGGAAACTGCTGAAACTCCCGAAGAAGAGGAGGCTATTCTCAAAGAAATCTGGGAAAACCAGACAAACCAGGAAATTGCTGCTGACACGCAAGCCGAACTAGCAGATCAACTAGATGCTGAAATTTGTGCCGTCAAAGCACGCTTAAAACATTTAGTAGAACTGCATACTGAGGCAATTGAACGACTGGAACGTTGGCGCAGCAGTCTGGATAAAACCCTGCTACAATTTCATTCAATGGGAGTAATTCCCACAGAGATTGTGGGGATCTCGCGTCACATCCGACTCAAGGAAAATCCGCCGAGTTGCGAAGTATTAATCAATCCTTGCGAATTGCCAACAGAGTACCGCACGGAAAAGCTAGTTGTTACACCCAACAAACGCAAAATCGTAGCGGATTGGAAACAAGGCATTCCCGTTGATGGCACTCGAATTGAGCGTAAACTCAGAGTTGAATACGGAATAGTACCATCAAATCT
>NZ_JAUBOJ010000078.1:0-20975 GCF_036700185.1 Microcoleus sp. BM001215392
AATGCGGTCATGCTTCGCCCCTACAAACATATTTGCCTTGCGCCAGATGCACCCCAAATCTACAAACCTAATTCCCAGAAATTTTCTGCTGTAACTTGAAGGCGGGGTAGCGACATTAAAGAATCGTTAAAATTGCTAATAGTCGATCTATATGATACACCGAAACTATACCCACTTGCTCCGATTAAATGCGCTACAATTTCATCAACATCCCCGTAAGGATAAGCAAAACATTTAACATATTTCCCTAATCCCCGTTCCAAAATTGCGCGAGATTTTGCCCCTTCGCGCACAATTTCGGTGGGCGACAATCCAGTCAGAGGTTGATAAGTAGCAGACATGGAACCAAATTCAATTCCTGCATCCCGCAATTGTCTAATTTCAGGCCATTGCATTAACTGTACTTGTTCAAATTCGGCTTTTTCCCAACTATTTGTCTTTCCTATTGACTCGGCTACTAGAAAAACAGTGGCTGTAAAGTCAAAGCGTTTTAGCAAAGTCCAAGCGTAGGTTAAAAAGTCGAGATAGCCACCGTCAAAAGTTATTAATACAGCTTTACCTGGTAAAGGAGTTTTAGTCAGTTTTGCATTTTGCCAATCTTCCCAAGTTGCACTGTAATAACCAGAATCTTTCAGATACTGCAACTGTTGTTCAAAAACCTCCGGAGTAATTGCATTTATACCATCGGGAGAAATGCGACGGTAGGCGAGAATCGAGAGTTTTTCTGTAATGCTATTATTGTCAAATAATTGAAATTTTGCCGAGTGCAAAAATTCTCGGTAAGGCGATTTTTGCCAAATGATTTCTGGTGCGTAAAATACTTGCTTTGGTAACTCGTTTTCTAGGGGAATTTGCATTATCGGTTCCCCGGCGATTGTCGCAGATGCTATTAATTCTCGCAGCGCCTGCGCTGGGAGTGCGGCGCGGCGGCTGATACTGGTTCCTGTTGCACCACATCGCCTGCCGAACATCACCGCATCTTGCGGGTAAATGCCCCCAGAACCCGGTGCATTCAACCAGTCGGGCTGATTCGACCTTTGTTGGGCCCTAGAGGCTAAGCGCGATCGCAAGGATTGCTGACTATCTAACGGTTTTCCTAACAAAGCTTCTCGCACGGCGGCGACGCACAACTCAAAACCGATATTTTGAGTAATTGTCGATCGCACTTTTTGAGCAGAAACAAAATTATTGTCCGCGGCAACGGTTACAATACCAATAGCAACACCGCCTACTGTCACCAGCACATCTATTTCAGAAAGTTCTACTTTGATGTTAGACAATTCGTCGCTAACTTCCACAGCAATCAAGTCTTCATTGAGAGTGATTGTGACTGCTTCATCGGCGGTTTCGGGATTGTAAAAATGAGTCTCAAGCCACTGGGGACGATTCCAAATTTCTTGTAAAAATAGCGTCCATTCCTGTTGGGGAGTTTCTGTATTGTCTTGAAAGAAGCGTGAAAGTATTGCCCAAGCAAACTGAGCTGCGATCGCATCCGCCAACACCGCACCCGCCACCATCCCGTCGCACGCGGGCAACTCAAGAGTTCCCAGTTCATTGCCTTCTAGGTTAATTTTACAGCACAGGCGATCGCACATTTGCGAAAAACCGCAAATATCCGAAATTTGTTCGGTAACTTCCACCGTAAATTTCCCAGCAATTTCTTTATTTGCCCAGCTAATCTTATTTAAAATATACACAATTTCATCTTGCTTAAAAAGAGCATGATATTTGTGAAACTTAGTGCTGGCGATATCTCGATCTATTCCTTTATGCCAAGGTACATTTAAACTCAAATTTGCTGCTTGCTGCTTGTAATTTTCCAGCATAGCACCGTCATATTCAATACCAGCAAACTTACATATTTTTTCTAAAACTTTAATTTTGTCATCTAAAAGCTCTTCGTACTTAACTAAAATATGACTTGCTTTATTAACATATTTATGGCTAGTTAACACCGCATATACCCAGCGCTCGATACAGTGATCTAAATCCCAACCCGCGCCCCACAATTCGTGATAAATCCTAGTGCTCTCATACATAGAAGCGATTGTATCCATACCATTTCGCAAAATATGTATAAATTTTGCATCCGGTAACAAACCCTCTATATCAGGAATAAAATATATATGCTCCGGCGTTTTTTCCAACCAAATACTTTTGTTTTGTTCCGCAGCCAAACCATCCAAAACTCCCACAAACCAACGAGTTTTAGTTTCCACACTTTGACTGTCATCAAAATCTTTCAAAAGTTCAGGACGTTTAATCTCATCATTAAAAAAAACTTCCATCCTACTTCGCAACTGTCCCGCCAACTTATCGTAAAGCAAATAGTGGAAAAACTTAGATTCAGGAAAAGAAATAACTTCAGGATGAGCCGCTAATAAACTTTGAAGGATTGTTGTACCGCTCCGAGGGGTTCCCACTAAAAATATTCTTTTCATTTTTATACTTGATTAATTGTTGGCAAATGAGGTTTTTTTAAATTAACCGCAGAGAGCGCAGAGGACACAGAGGAGCGAGAAGAAAGAGGTATGATTATCAATCATTTATCAACATCTCTGTTTCTACTTTCTCTCAGCGCTCAGAGAGCTTTCTACGGTTATAAACTATTTTCCTAACTCCAAGTAAAATCTTGCTTCAACAAATCAGAAAGTTCCTGATTGTAAGGCTTAAAATAATTGGTTAATTGTTGTTCAATTTCAGCAGGCATTTTGCTGTAATCCTCGACACTATGAATCTCATATTCTTCGAGGGTGCTCGCACTAATATCCAAGAAATCTAAGACTTCAGAAAATACTTTACTTGTATTTGCATAAAAGTCTTCACTCTTGAGAATTAGCAACTGTTCCCTCGGAAAATAATCGAGCCATTTTTTGATTTGTTCGACATAAATTCCCCGCGATAAATAGGAATAATGTTGGTGGTTAAAACTGTAATAACCCTCATCGGCTTGGATTTTTTCAATTTCACCTTTTAGCCTGTCAGGTTCAGATGCGATCGCTTTTTCAAAATCCAACTTTTCACAGCCGACTGCCACTTCTAAATGATAGTGCATCCAAGCTCGTTTTACCGGGTTTCGCAGCATTACAATCAGTTTAACATCCGGGAAAGTTTTGTAAACTCGCTCGGCCACCAAAGGATGATAAATGTAGTAAGGAGTCATCTCCCACAGCAACACTTTGTCACCCGCTACACTCCGCGTCAACTGCTTGCTATACCACTCTACACCGCGCTCAAAATTTAACTCAAAAAAGTGAATCTCTCGGGAACCGTCTTTGATAATTTGCAAGTGATTTGCCAGGTGTCCACGCAAAGCTTCTATACCAGACTTTTGAGCGCCAATTACTAAAAAGTCGGGTGACTGCTTATTTCTTAACTGAGTTGAAATTTTGACGTAGCCCGGATTGTTCTTATTTAAAGCGTGAACTTTCTCAGCTTTTTCTGGCAAATTTGGAAGCTGCATTTTGCCGTCAAACTCCCAATGGTAGGGCGGACAGAGAATCGTTTTTTGGTTTACAGTAGATCGCACGTACAGCGGATAAACGTGCCAGTGATAGTCGTAAGCATAGGCCCAACTCTTCTCATAAACCCCAGCATTCACGTAATACTGACCGTTTCCTAAATCTAGCCTGTCTATGTGCAGCCGGATTTGCCCTTTCCCTTCCGCCAGCGGAATGAACCGCCCCATTTGATTGGTATTAGTCTCAAAACAACTTTGACCGTCTTCCCGGCTGATTGTCATGCCAAAAATCGCAGCAGAAATCGCTTTTGGCACAGTATAATCAATTTCAATTGTTATAGCATCGCCGCTGTCTACCTCATCATCCGGCAACACTTTAACATTAGTTATTTCTACTTCCAAAGAACCGAATCTATTCTCATTAACTCGCAGTTCCGAACCCGTACTTGTAACTTCAGGAGGACGCATGGGAGTGCGCTTGTCAGTTTCCGATCGCATTTCCGACAAATACTGACCAGCTACCACTTCCGGCTCCCCATAAGCCAGGATTTCACCGGATTTTAGCCACAAAGCCCGATCGCAAGTTTTTTGAATTTGCGCCGCACTGTGAGAAATTAAAACAATCGCACAACCTTGATTTTTAAACTCCTCTATCTTTTTCAAACATTTAGCTTGAAAAGCCACATCTCCAACCGACAAATATTCATCAATTAACAACACCTCTGGATTGGTATGAATTGCCACCGAAAAAGCCAACCGCATTCGCATCCCTGTGCTGTAAGTTCGCAGTGGGCTGTCTATAAACTGTTCTAATTCTGCAAATGCAACAATATCGTCAAATCGGCGCGCCGCTTCCCGGCGAGTCAAACCTGCCACCACCGCACCCACAAACACATTTTCTCTGCCCGTTAAATCGGAGTGAAAACCTGCACCCAAATCCAACAAACCGCCAATTCTGCCGTTAACTTTAATAGTTCCTTCCTCAGCGCGGCCGATACCACCGATCAATTGCAGCAGTGTCGATTTTCCCGCGCCATTCTTGCCGAGAATTCCCAGCATTTCCCCTGGAGAAACACTAAAACTTATATCCCGTAATGCCCAAAAATGTGCTTGTGGTTTCATCCGCCACCAGCCCCACAAAGCGGCTTCCATGATTGTCATAGGTCGATCGGCACTGTAGCGGTTGAAACGTTTACCCAAACCCTTGACAACAATAGCTTGACGCATTTACAATTCCTCCACAAATCGATCGCTTTGCCGTCTAAAAATTGCCAGTCCGAGCGGCAAAAGAGCAGCCACAAGCAAGCTTACAATTAACAGCGCCTGCCAGTCCGGCTGGGTACCTTTGATCAGTATTGCCCGATAAGCTTCAATCAGTGGCACCATCGGATTTAACTGATATAAAGGCTGAAATTCTTTGGGCACGCTTTTGAGGTCGTAGAAAATTGGAGTCAGGTAAAAAAGCATCTGCAACAACACGCCCAAAGTGTGCTGGGTGTCGCGAAAAGTCACATTAATCGCAGCAAGTGGATAAGCCAAACTCACCGTCAAAATGAATTGAATAATCATCAAAAGTGGCAGCGCAAACAGCACAGGATTTGGCTGAACTCCGTCCATTGCCAAAAAGATAATTAGCACTGGTAGCGCCAGCAGAAAGTGAATCAATCCGGTTGTAGTTGTCACTACAGGCAAAATAGCTGTCGGAAAATTAGGCTGTCTGATTAAAGCCAGGTTGCCAGTAATTAGTGCCGTCGATTGAAACAGCACTGTCTGACTCCAATTCCAGATTAACAAACCGCTGAATGCAAAGGAAGCAAATTGCGGAATATTTACCGGAAGTACGGTTCGGAATACAAAACAAAAAACAGCCAACTGCAATAGCGGACTGATCAAAGTCCAAGCAATCCCCAGGGTCGATCGCTTGTAGAGTAGTTTCATATCGCGATCGACCAATCCACGCAGCAAATCGAAGAAATGAGCTACTTTGCGCCTCTCAATCAGCCTTCCCAGAGCTTTCATCCCGCACCTCCAGTCACCGTCAGAGGTTCCGGCTGTGGCTGCTCCTCCACATCCGCCATCGCCACCAAGCGCTGAGCCTGTAACTGCGCTTCCCTGTAAGCAAAAGGACTCTGTAAAGCCCCCAGCAGCTCGCTAACTACCAACTTGCGGGGAAACCAGCCCGGTCGGATCAAGCGTCGCAACAGCGACCCTTTCAGCCACTGAGACACTGCAAATTGCCAAATTTCCCCGCTACTGACAGTACCGTTGCGAGCACAAGTCAGCAAATAAGCCCCAAAAGCCTGCCCATTGTCCCGTAGCTGGCGACTCAAAGCATCGGCACTACGCCTGTGTACGTTCCACACAAAGGCTCTGGGCTCATAAAACGTCGCGTATCCCTTAGCTAAAATCCGGTGAAACATCTCCATATCCCCAGCACCCCGAGTCGCCGTCCCCACATCCAAAGCCGGGTCAAAATTGCCAACAGCCTCGAACACTTTGACGCGGAAAGCCATATTTGCCCCAACGCCGTAAGATTTCGCCCACAGCAACTCCTGCGCCGAGAGCTGACTACCATCAACTTTAAATCGGTGGAAGTATTGCAGCATTCCCCCGTAGCCGAATTCAAATTGAATTTGAGCCTCTGTTTCCAGTTCTGCCGGCACCACCAAACCACTAACTGCCATAATTTCCGGGTCAGCAAAGCCCGCAGCGATACCCCGCAGCCAACCCGGATCGGGCCGCATATCATCGTCAGTAAAAGCAATGATCTCGTGGCTAGCTTCAGCGATCGCCCGATTGCGAGCCCAGTTCAATCCTTGCCGTTCTTCCCTAACGTAGCGTACAGGTAATCTCGCAACCAATTCAGCGGTGCTGCTGTTAGAAGGAGCATTGTCTATAACGATAATTTCGCACTTTGGATAGTCCAGGGCAAGAATTGCTTCCATAGTGCCTTTGAGCGAGTCCGTGCGATCGCGCGTGCAGATGACAACGCTAATTGGTGGCAGTTCTCGATCTTCATCTGCTGATTCTGGAGCTAACTGATCTTCCAAACTCGATCGAATCAACTGCTTGCCCATCTGCTCCACAATCGTTTCTCGCACTCGATCTGCCGAGATTGTTTGCTGCCAGGGATTGTTATTATTAACATAGGCCCAGCCGAGCGGCCGCCCCCGGTAGCGAACCAAGAGGCGGACACGTTCATATTTTTCTAGTCCCCTAATTGGATTTATCTCTTCAGTAAACTCAATTTCAAGCACTTTTATTGCCATAAATTTCTCCTCAAAATACGATTGGGAATTGGGTTTTGGCCCAGGGGAATTGGGAATGGGGCATTCCGCATTGGTAATTAATGACAACAGTCAACAATTAGCAATTATTTAATTACCAAAACACGCTCCTCAAAAACAACTAAAAGCTTTGCTTCGATCTAATCAGAACTGCACGGCATACCGTTAACCGCCATCGCTCTCGCCAGCGGTTCCGCTAAATTCTGTGCCAGTATTCTTCGCAGGTGAACCCCGCGTAGCGGTTCGGCGCCGACTTCGGGAGAGATGTGACCGATTGTCAGCTTGCCGTAGTACAGGTAAATCCCCGCCGGTCTTTCGGCATCAATCCTGTGTTCTGCTGCTTCCAAGCCTTGCTGCAAGTCAATTTCTATTTCGTATCCGCCCAAATCAGAGCGCATTGGGCCTTCTTCCATAAAACTAGAAATGCCCGATCGAGTTTTCAATTCGTCTATCACACCGCGCAAGTACCAGTAACCGCGCAATTTACCGTTCAGCCACCGCCAAGTACCGCGCATCCGCACAGCTTCTAGCCAATCTAGCGACCGCCTCAGTCCCACAGCCAGCAACTCTAGAGCCGCCGGCCAGTAAAAAACTAGAGCAACGAAAACCCGATCGAAAAAAGAGTAAGGATTTTGGTAATCCTTTATGTGCAGTGTCGGTTTAAGTTCCGGGTGTCGCTGACCGAGCAAGACATCGGAGCGTCCTTCCTCGCGCGCTCGGCGAAAAGAGCGCGAGAGGTTGTTAGTTTCGTGTTCGTAGTGATAGCCGACTGCATCCGCTGCCACAGCAAAAGGTATATTTGCTTTGAGCAAGCGCAAGCCGAATTCATAATCTTCATGGGCAGTTCCCTGACCGAAACCGGCATCGAAGCCTCCAGTGCTAGCAAACATTTTTGTCTCCAGAGACAAGTTACCAGTCAGCAAGTCTTCATAAGTATGACGGTGATCCGGTTGTCTCATCTGGTAAAATTTTTCTTCCCACCAAGCCCGCACTTGTACGTCAAAAAATCTATCCCCTCCCTGAAACTTCGGCGGATAAGGGGCAATCACCACGCAGCCCGGACGCTCTTGGTGAAGGCGTACATGACTTTCGATTAGAGGCGGAGTTGGTTCGATATCGTCATCTATGAATAGCACCAGTTTTCCGGTAGCGGAGGCTGCTCCCGTATTTCTGGTAATCGAAGCGGCGCGACACTTTTCTTCAATAACCACCAGTTTAAACGGAGCTTTGTAGTCTTTTAGCACAGCCAAAGTATCGTCTGTGCAGCTATCTGCGACTACAATAACCTCGATCAGGTCGAGCGGATAAGTTTGGGATTGCAGTGCATCGAGAGCGCGCAACAGCAATACACTTCGGTTGTGAGTCGGAATAATTACGCTAACTGTTAGATTTTCCATATTGACATTACACAAATCAACTTCACCTTCATTTCATCTGCGGTAAAAACAATCTCAAAATCCCTATTTATGGCTCCCTCTTAATTTTTTGCAACTGCTGGCGAGACGTAAAATAAGCCATCGGCCCGCTCATACAGCCCTGCAATTGAGCCAAAAGCAAATCACGAGGAACAGAACCCGGTTGCTTTCGCAACGAAGCAATTAGTTCAGGAATTTGTTTGGACCTCAGCCACCCCAAAGCTAACAGAGGCACGCTAAATTCTCTGTTAACCACAAACATCTGCGTCCAGAAAGCATAGACTCCGATTCCGTAGCATTGGAGCAACTTGAGCAATTCTGCCCAGGTGCGCCGGTGGCGGTGCCAACTCAAGGCCGTCGGTTCGTAGACGATGCGGTAGCCAGCGCGCAAAATGCGGGCAAACTGTTCGCTGTCTGAACCGCACTTAGCGGGAGTTCCCACGCCCAAAGCTTCGTCAAACAGCCCGATGCTGTCAATCAAACTTTTCCGCAAAGCCATACTCCCGGAAACCCCCACAGGATAAACAACCAGCGGATTGCATTGCGTCCCGTCAAAAACTCGGCGCTCGAAGCCCCGCCCGTAGGGGCTGTAGCGCTCGAACCATTCTTGCGCTTCCGTTTCCAGTTCTAGGGGCATCAGTAGCCCCGTGACACACATAACTCGCGGATCGCTGAAATTTCGCAATAGCGATCGCAACCAATCCCGATCGGGGACTGCATCATCATCTGTAAACGCTACAAATTCGTGTTTAGCTTCGCGCAAAGCTCGGTTGCGGGCAGCGCTCTCGCCCGCTAAATCGTCTTCCCGCACGTACCGGACTTGCGGGTAATTATTTTTGACCAATTCGCGGGTAGCATCCGTAGCCGGACAATTATCAATTACTAAATATTCCTGACCGTCGTCCGGGAGCAGCATCAGCGCGTCCAGACAGCGCTGCAAATCTTCGGGCCGATCGCGCGTACAAACCGCTACAGTCGCGAGCTCGATTGTCTCTACCGCCCCGCGTTCGTCCCATTCCAGCGCATCGTAGAGCCAATTTTTCCAAAGGTTATCCCCTGCTGCATTCATCAGACTTTCCCGCAATTGCGAGCCCTCGATCCGACCTGCGACTACCGGAATTTGAGCTTGTCCGATCGGTTTTCCGTGCAGTCGGATTAAAACCAAAGCTTTGCTGTAACGCTCCTCAACCGTAATTTCTGGCGGGAGTTTGGAGATTTCTAGGTCAAGAATAGCTGTTGCCATTTTAGATTTTAGATTTTAGATTTTAGATTTGAAAAAAATCATATCTACTCCGTATTTTACCGGATGTATTTTAGCCAAAATTGTTGTAGGGATAGCAATTTATCAATGCCATAGTTGCCGATCGCCGATCGCGAATCCCATATGTAAGCCTCATTTTTGTTATTGCTTTTATTTATTTTTACTTTCCATGACCCGTTGCTGTCAAGTTTTTTTCCAGATAATTTTTGCCACCCAAAACGATCCCTCGTCGATGGCTGTGTCAATTGCAGGTGTTATTGGTCAGCCGCGCTACCAAATCCCGCCATAAATCCCCAATCTCAACACCCAATTTTTCGCTGTCAGCGGCTTTGTGCGATCGCTCTGTTTGAGCGTTAATTGCGATCGGCTGGTATTTTCCACCAAATCCCCAAAAATCCCACACTTTTTTCCCTATATTTCGGCAGGCATGACCCTGGCTACCACTCGCCTTAAAAGCAGGAACTAAAACCACTTTTTGGCTGACTAAAATCCTCATCAATAGAGCGATATTAGCTGAGGTTGTGATTGATATATTAACCTCAGGTATCACTATCAATTAAATTACAAAATATTTAATCGATAACTAATTACCGAATTTGTAATAGACTTGAATTGCATAAGTCTTCGATCGATACAGAAACCGCAGATGTCAGACAGATAAACACAGATAAACGCAGATAATTTTAGGGTGTTTTCCGATTTTTGCAATTCAAGTCTAATAAATTGCGGTTTTTGGGGAACCGATATTTATTTCACAATAATTCTCTAACATAACCTATATTAGACAGACAAAGTATGCCAATTATTAAAAATAAATATTTAACATTTTGCTATTTTTTATGGAAATACAAAGTAACCTGTTATTTATTTACAACGGTATTAATTTTAATTAAAAAAAGCTGTATTCTATGTAAATTATGCGTTTCTGGCAGTACCTTACTCTCTCATGACATACTTGTAACGCCAAGCGAGGCAATGCAATTAAATCCCTAAAAATCCCTTTTCCACTTGACAACTTTTTTCCCATTATTAATTACTAATTACCAGATATACCCACTCGTATCTATTTCTACACAGCCCCACAAAACAGCAAAACATCCGCTTGCTGCCTGGTTCTTTTGACCGACTGTGCTGGCAGAACGGGAGCTGTATCTTTAAAGAGCGTGGCGCCCCACAGACATCCTAACTTCAACACTTATTTAAACTCTCTAGTGCACAGCCACAAAGTTTGCTTAGAAAAACGTATCAAACTTTTACAAATAAGTCGATCGCACTCATAAAGCCTTTATCTGCCCCGACAGCATCAGTTAGCCACGATGAGTCTGGCTCCCCCAGTTGAGATTGTGGGACTCTACGCCCCCTCACCACCTAAAAAATGAAGATTTGTAAAGTTTTGTCAACATCTTTGGGGTGTTCAATTAAAATCTTTTAATAAAAAAGACTAGCTTTAGCAGGCGCAAATGGTGAAAATAAATTTAAAACTCAGAATATGATATCTAGTTTGTGGCGCTTACAAGGTGCAATAAAATGTAACTTTTGATGCCATAACCAGTAGCATTAACCTTATGAAGGAGGCACCAAGAGCCGATTTCTACCAAAGCCTTGGTCAAATAGCTTTTTCTGGTGGCACCAAATTTAAAATGCAATTACTTTCGCGGCACCGGAGGCTGAGCCTGCGAGCAAACATTAAACTCCCAGGCTGACGCACCAAAACTTTGATCTACCGGGTTTTTTAACCCTTAACGGCGGTGGCAACAAAGTGTTTGAGTCCATTAAACCAGGTTTATACGTCCAAGACTGAACTCGATCGAATGAATGCAGTCGCTATCGATGTTTAAAATCAGGCAAGACTGCAAGTTGCGCACAAGCGCGCAGGGAGCTAACCGCAGTGATGGATCTCGATTGTTTACCTTACGGTGCCGGTCACGCACAGGAAGGCGTATGTCTGCTAGTGCGAATGGGCCCGCACCGCATTTTACTCGACTGCGGTGTAGAGGATATCGCACCCCTGTCAGCGACACTGAGCCGATCGCTGCCAGCCGATTTTGTGGTGTGTACCCACGCCCACGCCGACCACGCCAGAGGTCTACTAGCACTCCACCAATCTTTCCCCCAGTTGCCAATCTACGCCAGCGAAGTCACAGCCCGACTGCTACCGCTCAACTGGCCCGAACAATCTCAGCAGCCAGAGTCCCATTTCTGTCAGGCACTGTCCTGGCAGTCGTCGGTCGAACTGCGCCCGGGACTGACGGTGCAGTTGTTCCCGTCGGGCCATTTACCCGGAGCCGCGAGCGTGCTGCTGACTTATACAGCACCCCACCGCACCTACACCCTGGTTTACACCGGCGACTTTTTCTTGTCGAATTCTCGTTTGGTGGAAGGTTTGCCGTTGGGAGAACTCCGGGGCATGAAGCCGGACGTGTTAATTTTGGAAGGCAGTTATGGCACGGCGCGCCACCCTCACCGCCGACAACTCGAAAATCAGTTAGCCGATCGCATCCACCGGGCGATCGCGGACGGATACTCGGTACTGCTACCCTCGCCAGCCCTCGGTTTAGGTCAAGAACTGCTGATGCTGCTGCGCAGCCACCACTACTTTACCGGCCGTGACTTGGATATCTGGGTAGACGGCACCGTCGCCGATGGCTGCGACGCTTATCTCGATCTGCTGCCCCAATTTCCCACCGCCGTCCAAAATTTTGCTCTGCATCAACCTTTATTTTGGGACGAAAGGGTGAAACCCCGCGTGCGCAGGCTGTCTGCCGAGCAGCGCTCCGAGTTGGGTTCCAGACCTTGTATTGTGATTAGTGACCGAATTGCAGATTTGGGTTTGTATGTTGCCGATCTCACAAATCCGTGGATTTTGCTCGCACCTCAAAAACCCGGATATCCCGTCACTCAATGGCTTCCCAACTGGCGCTCTTCGGCAGTTAGGCTCGTGGAAACTTATCTGCTAGCAGAACACTGCGACGGCCCGGGAACTACCCAACTCATCCACAATTTGCGCCCCCAGCACGTAATTTTGATCCACGGTTCCCCTGCATATTTGGCTGATTTGGCGAACTTGGACGAGCTGCGCAACCGCTACCAGTTGCACACGCCTGCGGTGGGCACAATTGTCGAATTGCCGATCGGCGAAATGTTTTTGCAGCCCGCGATCCCGGAAACTAATTATGAAGGAGAACTCAGCGAATTAGGTACAGAAGTCGCAATTAGCTTGCCGAATCCGATTACAGCCGATCCTCGCTGGGCTAATTTTGCCGATACCGGTTTGGTAGAAGCCCGCTGGCAAGGTGAAGAACTGGTATTGCGCGGCATTTCCCAGCGGGAACTGCTGTTTCAAGGCAACGCCGTTCAAACCAACCTCGAATGCTGTGGCAATTGCCAGCACTACCGCGGCCAGCGCTGTTGGAACCAGTCGAGTGCTTTGTTTGGCTTTAAAGTTACCCCCGACGGTTACTGTCCGGTGTTTGAGGCAATACCGGAGTCGGAACTTTTTCTCGATCGAGAAACCGAGGGCGAATAATCTCAATTTTGGTTGATTGCCATCACAAAAACGGTTTGTACTGCGCGCGATCGGAGCCATACTACAAGCCCATCGCCGCTGCGGTTAGTCGATCGCAAACGATATACAACCCATTTGAGATATTTTAGGGCGATCGCTAAAACTTGCTATCAATTTAGCTGCATGAGGAACTCAAGCTCAGCTACCGGAGCGCAGTTTTAGGCGACCTAGCTGGACCATGGAAGTGCACACACCTCCATGACTTGAATCAAGCCACCGTCGATGGTGAAGCGATGACCAACACGCTCATCAGCAAGCACGCTTCCAGCCAGATCGCGCACGACTTGGTGCACATCGACCAAAATCCGCCCGCCCTCCTCTGGGTAAAAGGCAGTCGGCTCCACATGACCATCAATCTCGCTCCATTGCTCCCTCCAGTAAGCGCCGACTGCTTCATGTCCGCGGACAAAACCGCCTTTGAACGCTCGCGGCCAAACCACGTCCGCACTCATGAGGGCGAGGGCGGCGTTGATGTCTCGCGCGTTGAAAGCAGCGTATGCCGCGCGTAACAATTCGATTTCCGATCCAGGTTGATTTAACATAAAAAATCTTAAATGGATTCTATAACCTGGTATTTTACCAAATCTCGGTTTAATCCTGTTTTATTCACCGCTAATTTCTTCCTTTCTTTCCCTATCTTCTGTTCCCTATCGAATACTCTCTCGCTCTCGATCTATCTAGTGGCCAAAAACCCGGATTGTCGATCGACAAGGTTTTTTTGCTCAATTCCCAGACAAAAAAAGGGAGAAAAGTCATTTTCTTTTCCCCCACATCTTTATTTTTAAATCGAGCTCTAGCTCAAAACTATTCTAAATTCGAGTCAGGGTAATGATTGCGAATTTGTTCGGCTTCGGGACAATCGTCAGAAACTAGGGGTTCGCAGTTTGTTCTCGACACCGAAGCCAACTTCTGGGACACAGCTCCAATACTTTCTAGACGCACCATTTCTTCCCAGGAGCTAATTTCGTCTTCTTCGTCGGTTTCGTAGCGCAGCGTGACTAGATCCCCTTCAATATCTAGGATACGAGCGCGCTCTATCCAACGTTGCTGATCTCGAAGAAAAATAGAAACCTCACGACCATCACAACAGAGTTGATAGATTTTGCGCTGTAGCATTTGTCAGTTCTCCTGCGCAGTGTATTTACTCAAAAAGATTGCCTGTTTACAGTAACGTACTTTGGGTTTTACATCGGAAGACACAGCCTACAGACTGGCCAGTTTCACGTTTTTTGAAACTGTTACACCGATGGGAGTTACCAAATTTCATTTTATCACCAAATCTATCCAGTACACCATTTATCGAGTTGCAGATTTTGGAGTCGGCTGCATCCCTCGCTGGAGGCATTTACCACAATAGATCCCAGAGACGGAAGTTGACCCGGAGCGATCGCTCAAACAGCGACACTTGCAGCGACAATAAAAACAGACTCTGCCTCTAGGTTCGATCGCTCTGGGATATCTCAACTACAGGATTCCTCCACCATACTTGACTTGGTTGGTCACCGGAGCAATGTGAGCCAGATGCCGGGATCGCTGCCCTCAGCAACCGACTAATCGTCAGTTAACATCGGTTTTCCGGTGATTGAGGTAGGGCATAACTGCTGTGCGATCGCACAAAACATCTTCACATAGTATAACTACCTGAATTATCTGTTCAATAAATTGTGAGCCAAGCAGCTAGAACCAAATCAAACCTAAACCGAGTTAGCGAGCAACAAGTCTCGGTAACTCGGGTTGGTGCAGCCAATCTGGATGCAGGGTTACATATCCCAAGCTGTCTTCGACCTCCATAAATCTGGTATTCTCAATGCCAGTGCCACAGCTAGCGAGACCTCAAAAGTAGTGCCTGATTTCCGATCGATTGCGCAGTGGTGTGTCATGTCCCCAGGCAACTTGCCGCGAATTTTAAGACCCTGTAGGCTAAAACTACCGAGGTGATTTGCTCGTTTCTCGCGATCGAGCCTCACGCCGGCATTAACAGGCTAGAGGGTCGAATTGTAGTCGCTCTTCGTTCGAGGGCTACAAGCCGCACGTCGATTCGATCGCCTTGTCAGACCAGATGCCAGACAATTCCTAACAGCCAGAAAACACGCTGATCCTCAGGCAAAATTTATTGCTTCGTGGCGATCGCCTAGATTGTCGATCGCACCCGCCAAATCATGAGATTGCGAATATAATTGCCAAGTTGAACAGCCTAATTGGATTAAAAAATTTTATGGTAATTCGGAACAGAAATAAGTTTTGTTCGGGCAAACCGACAACCAAAAAACAGCGACAAGCTAATCGAAATCAGCCTGAATGGTTCTTGGCAGAATTTCAGGGCGTTCTCCGAATACGCTTGGTTTAACCAGGTAATTGCTTGTCCAGACCCAATAAAATTCTGATCCCCAAAAACTCTCAAGGATTTCTTCCTTTTTATTCGATCGCACTTCTGCTAACCCCTGGGTATTCGGTTATCTCGACTTTAAGAATCAGGTGGTTGGCTCGCTAGCTTCTAAATCCCTGGCAGATTACACATCGGTTTTGTTGCCGCAAGTATCCCAGAAAAAGCTGATTTTCGCAGGTGAGGATGCGGAGCCTAAGTAGATGTCGAGATCGCCGCCAGCAGAAATATGGCACGCAGAACTCTGTTTGTCAGCAAAGCAAAGCAGAAGCATTGACGAGTGCGGGCTCTTGTCAGCGCAGCCTAATGTATGGAAGAGTGAAGCTTGCATCGAAACGATCGTTTCGAGGTTTCCGAGTAGCGGTCGAGTTCAGATGCTAGCCCCCACCACGTCAAAAGCACCCCGCAAGGTGGCGGATAGTTGACAGCTAGCAGCGAAGTGGCAGTTAAGCTAAAAGAATTACAGTTCCGTTCACAAAAAAATCAAGTCAGCTTCGCTGAGCGTGTTAAGGAGGCAAATTGATGGTATATACAGAAAATTGGTCGCAGCCTTCTATCTTGGAGCTAGCGCGATCGGGAAACTTTCAAGCCCTGAATTACTGGATTGACAGCTTGCTGCGACCCGAAGGAATTTATGCCCGCGTGGAGCAGGCTCAGGCCGGATGCGTGCAAATTTTGGTAGAATTCCAGCGCGAATTTGCCGCAGATACTACTTTACTGGGGAGCACTCTCCGGGAAGGCTTAGTTAAATTTATTTGCCACCAACTTTGGAGACTTAACTCGCCAGCAGTAGAAGGAGTGCGAATTCACGCACGCTTAGCTGGAGAACCAGACATTCTCTGGGAACAGTCAGTCCGAATTGTCACACCGGCCAACCGCCAGCGACGGCGCGATCGTTCCCGAATAGTCGGCGATTGGGTTAAATTTAAAACGTATCGTTCTCTGCTGCTAGTGGGATCGGCACTTGCCTCATTTGTTTTAGGGTGTTGGGTGAGCTACCACGAGGCTATAGCCCTGCGGTTAGTATCGCCAGTCTCTCCGTACCAGCAAGCTGCGGTCATGTCGGGGCCGCCTCCCAAACGTCCGGATGCGGTACAAGCGGCCTTAGAAGTAGTACCAGTATTGCAACAAAAACAGGTCGCAAATCCCTACGACCCAACCGTAACCCTGATGTTCGGAGGAAATGTGAATCTATCTGATGCGATCGCCAGTGGAGGCAACGATTACCATTGGGCTTTTGCCAATATGGACGAGTATCGGCAAGCAGATGTGTCTATGGTTAATCTAGAAAATCCCCTGACTAGCTCTACGTTGGGTTCTGGTAAAAAACAATTAAATTTTAAAGCCGATCCAGAATCGGTGAAAGTATTAACAGCAGGAGGAGTGGATCTTGTCAATCTGGCAAATAGCCACGCTATGGATTACGAGGAACCGGGGCTGGTGGAGACTATAAATACTCTAAATAATGCTGGTATTGGGCATCTAGGAGCCGGTAGAGATATTAAAGAAGCAAGGCGTCCAGATATTATTGAGGTTAAAGGTCAGCGGATCGCCTACCTCGGTTATTACGATGCCGACCTTCACGCCGCCGACCAAGGGAAAGCCGGCATTAACCCCCGGCGCAACAATCGCGTCGCCGAGGATATTCGAGCTCTCAGGGGTCAGGTAGACTGGATTATTGTTAATTACCACTGGGGAGTTGAATTGGCAGATTATCCGGGAGACTGGCAGATAGATTTGGCTCGGTTTACGATCGACTCTGGAGCAGATTTGGTAGTGGGACACCACCCCCACGTGCTCCAAGGTGCCGAAGTTTACAAGGGACGCCCAATTGTTTACTCGCTGGGTAATTTTATCTTCGGCGGGAATGCTCGCAGCGATTACGATACCGCAGTCCTGAAAGTATCGCTCAAAGACAGGAATATGAAGGTAGAATTTTTGCCTGTGGAGGTGAAAAAATTTCAGCCGAAAGTGGTGAAGGGAGCCACGGGTGAGAGGATTCTCAAACGTGTGGAGCAAATTTCCAGTATTTTCGATCGCCCGATGGGATCTTCGATCGTTCTCGATGCCCCAATTAACCCAGCAATGGCACCAAAAACTTCAAACTCGCCCTTACGCCCAGCAGCAAAGAGCGGGACGGTAGGGCCCGGATCGAGTCCGGACTCAAGCTCGGGTCAAACCAATCTGCCAGCCCCCGGACAACCCAAGCCAACTCCAATTTTGCCACCTTTGCCGGCTGCGCCCAAAGAGCCGGGTAACTCCTCATTTTTCCAAAATGGGTCAGGGTCTGCAACTGAGTCGAAACCGCCTCAGAGTCAAGATTTACCACCACGCATCTACCGCAGTCAACCTCAAAATCCCAGCCGCGAAGTAGATCCGTTTACCAAAGAGCCATTTATCAAAGAACCGTTTATTTCGCCTCCATCTGGCAGCCCAGGAGCGGTACTCAGTCCCCAAAGCTATCTTCCCCCAACAGGGGGCGTATCTTTCAAAGTCGCGCTCAAACATCCGCCAACACACACGATCGCCAAAGCTACAAGCTGCGACGGCTCACCATCGCCGACGATCGCTTTACCTCAATTAGCTGCGATCGTCGGTTAGTTGCTGGGAGTCTCACACAGAGAGCGAGGATACAGGGAGGAAAGAGGCCGTAATGGCAGAAAATCAAGTACCAGCGACCAATTATTAACGACAGATTTACTAACAACCAATGATCGACGACCTACTACCAATGACAAATGTGTTTGCGATCGCGCTCAAGCAAAAGCAGTACAAAACCTATATCCTCTCCGACGAAACCGCTAACTCTACCCTAGAAGTTGTGCCGGAACGGGGCGGTATTGCCACTAGCTGGCTGGTTGAAGGCAAAGAAATGTTTTACTTGGACGCGGAACGGTTCGCCAATCCCGATCGAACTGTACGCGGTGGGATTCCCATCTTGTTTCCCATCTGCGGCAATCTCCCCAACAATACCTACACCCACAAGGGAGTGGAGCGAAAGCTGACACAGCACGGCTTTGCTCGCGATTTGCCTTGGACGGCGACCAAACAAGTTACGGAGGGTTGCGCGGCTCTTACCTTGGTACTCGACAGCAGCCAGAAGACTCTGGCTGTTTATCCCTTTGATTTCCAATTAGCTTTTACTTATCAAATTAAAGGCAATTCTTTGGAAATTGTGCAGCAATACACTAATCTTGGTGCCGATCCCATGCCTTTTTCTAGCGGCTTGCACCCTTATTTTTTAGCTCCCGACAAGACAAATCTCCGCTTTGAGATTCCCGGGATGCAGTACAGAGATCAGAATACTCACGCAAAAGGCTATTTCACAGGGGTGTTTGACCCGACACTCGATGAAATTGATGTTTCTTTTGACGAGCTGACTGGTTTGGCTGCTACTGTCACCGACGCCTCCCGCGGCTTGCGGCTTACCCTCAGTTACAACTCCAGCTATGGGAAGTTGGTTTTCTGGATGGTCAAGGGGAAGGATTTTTATTGTTTGGAACCTTGGACTGCTCCTCGAAATGCCCTAAATACGGGCGAACACTTGATTTATTTGCAGCCGGGAGCGACTTGCCAGATGCTGGTTCGCATCACTGCAACTTTTTTTTGAAAAAGACTTGCTATTTAAAATGATGGGTGCTACTATTAGAAATTGTGTGCGGTAACAATGTTTTCGCGGGTCGCTAGCTCAGCGGTAGAGCATTCGGCTTTTAACCGATTGGTCTCGGGTTCAAATCCCGGGCGACCCATAAAAAAGTAGATAGTGAAAAATTTTGAGTTTTGAGTTGAATGCTCGAAACTCAAAATTTTGTTTTTTGAACTTTTGAGTAAATCTGGAAACATAATGCGCGATCGGCAACAAATTGTCTTAAGATTATCCTAAGAATTGAGCTTGTTCAAAATCCACTGCCCAGAAACACAAATAATTAGGAGGAATATCTATGGCGCTTGTACCTATGCGACTGCTGCTCGACCACGCGGCTGAAAATGGTTACGGCCTACCGGCTTACAACGTCAACAACATGGAGCAAATCCAAGCGATCATGCGCGCTGCTGACGAAACCAACAGCCCCGTGATTCTGCAAGCTTCTCGCGGCGCTCGCTCCTACGCTGGAGAAAATTTCCTACGCCACTTGATTTTGGCCGCAGTTGAAACCTATCCTCACATTCCCATTTCCATGCACCAAGACCACGGCAATGCCCCCGGCACTTGCTATTCTGCCATGCGCCAAGGTTTCACCAGCGTGATGATGGACGGTTCTTTGGAAAGCGATGCTAAAACTCCGGCCAGCTACGAGTACAACGTTGAAGTTACTCGCGAAGTAGTGAAAGTTGCTCATTCGATCGGCGTTAGCGTCGAAGGCGAACTGGGTTGCTTGGGTTCTCTGGAAACAGGAATGGGCGAAGCAGAAGACGGACACGGCTTTGAAGGTGCACTTTCTCACGATCAATTGCTCACAGATCCCGAAGAAGCTGTGAATTTCGTCGAGCAAACCGGTGTAGATGCTCTAGCAGTGGCAATTGGCACTTCCCACGGCGCTTACAAGTTCACCCGCAAGCCGACTGGCGAAATTTTGGCAATCAGTCGCATTGAAGAAATTCACCGCCGCTTGCCAAATACTCACTTGGTAATGCACGGTTCTTCTTCTGTGCCCCAAGAATTGCTGGAAATCATCAACAGCAACGGCGGCACTATCCGCGAAACCTACGGCGTACCTGTCGAAGAAATTCAAAAAGGCATCAAGTGCGGCGTCCGCAAGATCAACATCGACACTGACAACCGTTTGGCGATTACCGCTGCGGTGCGCGAAGCTTTGTTTGCTAAGCCCGATGAATTCGATCCCCGTCACTTCCTGAAGCCGTCGATCAAGTATATGCAAAAAGTTTGTAGCGATCGCTACAACTCTTTCGGTTGCGCCGGTCACGGTACAAAGATCAAGCAAATGTCTTTGGATGATTTTGCAGCTAAGTATGCAAAGGGCGAATTGAGCTCTACTGCTAAGAAGACTGTAGCTGTTTAATAATTTTAGATTGAGATTTTAGATTTATCTGAAGTCTCAAGTTTGGATAGCCGGGTAGCTGTGAAGTTGCCCGGTTTTTGTTTTAGTGAATTGTAACTTATATCGAGCTCCGGTTAATATGAAGTAAGCAACAGTTGAGGATGTAATTTATGAATACTGATTTGTTTAACAAGATTGCTAAAACACTCAAACAGCAATTTCCGAAAGCTAATGATGACTCTCTGATGCAAAAAGCGCATGAGATGTATGAAGCTGAAATGCAACGAAGGTCAACGCTTTCTAAAATTGAAAAGTTAAAAGCAGAATTTCAAGACAAACTTCCTTGAAAATTCCAGTCGGAGAAACTGTCTGATAGTGACGCTGAAGACACCATATTTACTGTCATTGTGTAAGTCCTGTTTGCAAAGATTCTGCTGCGGGAATGGCAGTTTGCCTAGTTTTGTTGCTTGCAATAAAGCTAATTGTTGGAAATTCAACCGTTTGAATCAAAGGTGAACGAATGGCAAAGGTTATTGCAGTTACAGAAGCTATTAGACTTGAATTGCATAAGTCTTCGATCGATACAGAAACCGCAGATGTCAGA
>NZ_JAUBOJ010000079.1:0-20773 GCF_036700185.1 Microcoleus sp. BM001215392
ATATGGGATTATAACTAATAACTTATCTGCGGTCATGCTTCTTCAGGCCTCAAAAATGAGATGCACCCGTTTTAGATTGATACATAAACCGCAGATTTAAGGCGGATAAACACAGATAAACGCAGATAATTTAAGGCATTGAAATCAATGAAAGCAAGAACTATCATGACAGATGACTAATTGCTCCTTTAAACTTTCTGATTCTTGCTTTGTAATTCATTTCTACCGCAAATACCCAACCCAAGCCGCCAAAACCTCCGCCGAACCATACCAGTTTCCCGGAGAGCGAGGCGAATGCCAAACCCCATCCAACACCAAATTTTCGGCTCCGTCCAAATGAGCAGCTTCAATCGGCGTAATTCCATCGCCCCAAGTTTCGCCATTCCCCACAGTCAGTTCATAACTCTTGTAAGCCAGCCAAGTCTTTAAACCCGGCTTACCAAAAATAGCTTTCCCAGCAGCGCAGACGTAACGCACCTGCGGGTGGAAAGCACCGGGATAATGAATTTTGACAAAATCTAGATTTTTGCGCGTCCAGCGCTCAACAGAGACGTGTGGCGTGCCTAAACTAATTAAAGTGTTGACGCAAGGGTGAGCTTCCCACAAACCCGCATCCTCAAGCACGTCGCCGTGAATTGTATAAGGCTTTTCGCCCAAATAAATTCGAGAAATCCAGCCACCTGCGGAATGACCGACGAGATTGATCTGTTGGCAGCCGTATTGCTGTAACATTTGTTTGACCGTGCGATCGAGCTTCCGCAAAATTGGCACCATCGATCGCCCGCCAAATGTGGGCAACCAATCTGCCTTGCTCAGTGGTACTGTTACAGTTGGGAAACCGCGATCGACCAAAGATTTTTCTAATTCCCGATAGTCTGAAGCAGCAGCAAAATATCCTGGCAAAATTACGGTAGGTAATGGCATTATCAATTTGAGATTTGAGATTTTAGATTTTAGATTTTGCGGCCGGGGTGCTACGATCTATTTTTCAAGTTCAAAGACGCTTGCCGAAGCATCCTTTGGATGGCTAGCACCTCCCGCTCGTTAAACTTTTTGCTTGGGGAATATCTACTTCTATGGCTCGCGAGCCGATTCCAACACTGTATTTTACCCTAGTTGTCGTTCACTTAGAAGACCGTTTTCTACTCGTACAAGAGCGCAAGTACGAGCAGCAGTGGTATCTCCCAGCAGGGCGAGTGGAAAAAGGCGAGACTTTGCTTGATGCTGCGGTGCGCAATACCGTTCAGGAAGCGGGCATTTCTGTGATTGTGGAAGGAATTCTTAGGGTAGAGCATACGGTGATGCCTAGGGGTAACGTGCGCCTCAGGGTGATTTTTGTGGCTCGTCCTGAAGACAAGACACCGCCCAAGAGCAAGCCGGACGAGTATACTTTGTGTGCTGGTTGGTATTCTCTCAAAGAGTTAGACCAGTTGTCGCTCCGCGGTGAGGAAGTTCGCGAAATGTTCCAATATATGGCAAGCGGCGCTCCAATTTATCCGATAGACTTGCTGAGCGTTGAGGGTGCTCCTTTTAAAACTTACCGCTATCGGTGGTAATAAGAAGCAAGTTCGGCAACAGATGTAACGGATGGAAGAGAAATGGAAGTCGGAAGCAGGAGCAACGGTGCAACAGATGAGTAAGCCGAGCGTCGATTTGGGATTTGGGATTTAAACAATTGCGCCGACGGATGAATCCGGTTCTGTAACCGAATTGGAAACGCCGATCGATCGAACTTATCGTGGGTGTTTAATAAAATTGGTTGAGTTGTCCGTGAACTGTCATCGAGGTCGATCGGGCAACTTCCAGGGCGATCGTGCTAAAATCATACCTTTGAATTCCCAACAGCTACGTTTAAATATTTTAAAAATAAAAAGATATCTAGTAATTATTAACTTCCAATTGCCCATTCCCGATTCCCCCTTCCCCCTTCCCTATTCCCCCTTCCCCACTCCCTATGGTCATGACTGACTCATCATCCCTAGCCAACACCCTTTCAGAACCGCTGCGCCAGCCTTTTTGGTGGGCAGCCCTAGCTTCTGTCGGAATTCACGGAGTGCTCGGAGTCAGCGCCCCGACAATCTCAAACATCATCTATGGTGGTGGAAATTCCTCAAAAAATATCCCCGGTTCCGTCGGCTTAGTAGAACTAACTCCCGCAGAAGCCGGCCGCCTGCCACAAACCATACCGCCGCAACCATCCAAAACGCCGTTTTCCCTCGTCGCACCAGTTCCGCTTCCCACCTCGCCCAAGTTAGCTCCCCCCCTGCCCCCCGCCCCTCCAGAAATCAACTTGCCCGCCCTACCGCCGGGAATGCCCCCTCCTGGATTCTTTGCCCCTCTCGATCCCCCTCTGGGCCCCTTAACTGCCCCAATAGCGCCGCAGCCTCCGAAAACTCCAGCAGCATCTCTCCCCACCCCTTCGGTAAAAACACCAACTTTCGTCCCGCAAGCACCTCCTAGCGGTTTGATTTTCCCGCCATTACCCAGTAATTTCGATCGCAATATCCCGCCACCACCATCAGGATTGACACCAGCACCGCAGTTTCCCGGAAACCAAGATGAAGGGGAATCTCTCGAAAAGCTGCGAAACGCTCAAGGCAGACTGGCACTATTTCCAGACGGAGCTCCTGTATTTAGCCCGCAATTCCCAATTACCGGCAGGAATCCGGGACTTGAGGAAGCACCGAAATTGACTCAAAAAGATCCAAATAAACGGAATCTCATCACCGAAACTCCCGAAGAAAGAATCAGAAGGCAACAATTTGACCGGGGACAGCAACAGCTAGACTTTCCAGCACAACCTGGTTCAAACTTACCCAGCGACAGAGAAACGCAGCTTGCTGCTGCCAATACCTATGTTGCTTTGTTTGAAAGATTCAAAAAGGCTTACCCCGACTTAGAAATGACGGGGCCGACTCCTGTGAATGTCGCTTATCCCAAAGAAGCTTGCTCGCAAAAACTTGAAGGAGTAGCAGTTTTTGGAGCAGTTGTCAACCCTCAAGGTTTGCTCAAAGCTGAACCTCAGGCGATCGTCCCCACAGGTTACGGTATTCTCGATAATGCGGCGAAAAATGCGATTATCAACCCTGCTCTGACGTTTCCAGCAAACAGCACCCACAAGCTTTACCAAGTGGCTGTCGCGTTCAAATACGACGAAAAAGTTTGCAGCGGTATTCCTGTGAGTCCATCCACTACCCCAACTTCGCCAGCAGGCCCGCAGCCACTAGCGCCAGCCCCGACAGCACCCAACCCGACAGCCCAGCCGCCCTCCCCAGCCCCTGCGCAGGTGAAACCGCAGTTTGAGAAGCCGCCGGCGCCATCCAACAAACCGCAACCAGGGGCTCAACAGTCGCCACAGCCCGCACCAAAACCCGCAACTAAACCGTCGCCCTCACCTCAACCGAAACCAGCAGCCGAACAATCTCCTTCTCCCCAACCGAAGCCAGCCCCGGAAGTGTCGCCCTCGCCAGAAGCTGCACCTTCTCCAGCCCCGGAAGTGTCGCCTTCTCCAGCCCCGGAAGTGTCGCCTTCTCCAGCCCCGGAAGTGTCGCCTTCTGGCGAAGTTGCGCCTTCGCCAGAATCTACGCCTTCTCCCGCCGCCGAAGTTGCGCCTTCTCCTGCGCCTTCTCCTGCTACGGCCAATTAATTGTTAATTGGGTGGGAATTGGTATTGGGTAATTGGTTATTAGTCAGTAGGGTGCGTCAGTTGCCATATTTGTTGCTTATTAAACCAATTTATACTTGCTGGCGCACCCTACTTTTTTGACTGAACTCTTGACTGCAAACCAGGTTTTTTGCGGACTGAAGTCCGAACGATCAAACCTGGCTATCTCTTAATTGTATTGGACTTTATACATTTGGAATAAGTCGCCGTTTTGTTTTTTTACTACTTTAGCGCCTGCCGCTTTAATCATTTTTTCCCAGTCTTCAATTGTCTCTAAAAATACTTCTCCGGCTCGATAGGTTTCCAAAATTGCCCAATCTTCTGCTAGAGGTGCATTGGGATTGAGGACATCAAATACAAAATGACCGCCCGGTTTTAGTACCCGCTTTACTTCTCCCATGACAGTGTTCCAATACTCTATGGGATAGTAACAACTAAAGCCTGTAGCGAGGCATAAGTCGAACTGATCCTCTTCGTAATTTAACTTGTGAGCGGGGGCCCATTCTACGCCTTTGAACAGCTTGGAATTGAGCTGAGGGCCGCGAGCATTTAATGCGTCTCTGGCTGCGCTGCTGATTTCTTGACCGTAAAAAAATGCTTCCCATTCCCGCCAAGGGTATATCAAAAAGCTGACTCCGCAGCCAATGTCTAAACAGCGCTGGTTTTTTTGGGGTTTGGCAATTTTCCAGAAGGGAGAAACTGTTTTTGCTTGCAGTGTGCCCGAGACTGATTCGAGGAAAATCGGCATTGCTTCGACTTCTTCGGGTAAGGCGAATGCTTCTCCTCGATATTCGCGATCGAACCGAGATGCAACCTGCGATAGTAAAACTTGCCAGCTATCTGATTTTCCTTTGGCAAACCAAGTCTGTTCTTGACCTGCGACTGGGGGCTCTGACTTTTTAGACATTCTTTAATTACCTTCTAGAGCCTTTGAGTGCTTTTGTAAAGTTTTGGCGGTAAGGCTTATTAAAAATTAACGCCGGCCACAGCAGCGACAGTTTCAGGCGATTTGCGAAACTTCTGTCGAAGTTAGTGCGATCGAAACCATTCCAAAATTTCCAAATACCGCCGCCATAAGCGACTAGCAACACCAATCCAATTAACGGTTCCATTAAATAACCCCCTAAGCGACTGATTGGATTTTGAGTCAGCGAGCCTGCATCGCTACTCTTAATCTATCATTTTTCTGCCCTTGGTGCAGGGATTCTATTGATTTAGTTGACAGTTGACAGTTGACGATTGACAGCGACCTCTTGCTTATATCTAGAGGATTTGGGTAATGAATTATTTTTTTTTAATTTGTCCCGCTCGGGGAGAGGGTTTAAATCATTTTTTTGTGGTAAGAGTTCCACCTTCAGCTAGATACTTCCAAATTGCCGGTAATGGCAAAGTTAAAAATGTAGCATTCGGAAGTTCGGCAACGGGTTATTTAACAGATGTAAAGGATGATAGGAAGTTCTGCCAACGACCAATGTACCAGAAGATGTAACCGACGTAACCGATGATCGGAAGTTCAGTAAACGACCAACTTACGCTATGTAACGATCGTAACGAATGACAGAAAGAACCAATATTCAGCAAAGACCGAAGCAATGCCATAACGTCCTAACAGTGGGACGCGGTTGCTATACCAGCCAGGAAGTAGCTTTCACGGAGCAACTAAAAAGCGACTTCTACTAAAAGTCGCTCCTGCAAATCCTAATTCTGTTGAAATCGGCTGCTCTTCCGGTACAGCCTAGGTTTCTGGGATTTCAGTGGCGCGCGATTACTCAGAGATAATTAACACTGATAGCTAGTGCCCCACAGGTTACAGCAGGCAAGCTTTTTCTAGCGGACAATAACGTTAGAGAGGTTTCTAAGCAAGGAGGATTTTATGCGTGCAGTGCTGATGGCTGGGGGGTCGGGAACGAGGCTCAGACCCCTGACGTGCGATTTGCCTAAACCTATGGTACCGATTTTGAATCGCCCGATCGCAGAACACATTATCAATTTGCTAAAAAGGCATAATATTACGGAAATTATTGCCACTCTGCACTATCTTCCCGATGTGATGCGGGAATATTTTACTGATGGGGCAGAGTTTGGCGTTCAAATGACCTACGCTGTGGAGGAAGACCAACCGCTGGGTACGGCTGGTTGTGTCAAAAATATTGCGGAATTGCTGGATGGAACTTTTCTAGTCATCAGTGGCGACAGCATCACAGATTTTGACTTAACCGCAGCGATCGAATTTCACCGCCGCAAGCAATCGAAAGCCACGTTAATTTTAACTCGCGTTCCCAACCCGATGGAATTCGGGGTGGTGATTACCGAGGAAAATTACCGCATCAGTCGCTTTCTGGAAAAGCCTTCTAGCAGCGAAATTTTCTCCGATACCGTCAATACCGGCACCTACATTTTAGAACCTGAATTATTGGACTACCTGCCGGTAAATCAAGAATGCGACTTCTCCAAAGACTTGTTTCCGCTGCTGCTGGAAAAAAACGAGCCGATGTACGGTTACATTGCGGAGGGTTACTGGTGCGATGTCGGCCAGTTGGATGTTTACCGGGAAGCTCAGTACGACGCGCTGCGGGGAAAAGTTAATCTGGATTTGAGCTACTACAACGAAGTTCGATCGGGACTTTGGGTAGGTCAAAATACTTTTATTGACGATAGCGCGATCGTCGAAGTACCGGCGATGATCGGCAACAATTGCCGGATTGGAGCCCGAGTTACAATCGATGCCGGTACAGTCATCGGAGATAACGTTACAGTGGGCGCCGACGCCAACCTCAAACGCCCGATTGTCTGGAATGGAGCCATTGTCGGCGAAGACGCTCATCTCAGAGCCTGCGTAATTTGCCGCAGCACCCGCGTAGACAGGCGCGCTCACGTCCTCGAAGGTGCTGTCGTGGGTTCCATGTCGATAGTGGGAGAAGAAGCCCAAGTCGGCCCTTCCGTGCGCGTCTGGCCGAGCAAAAATATTGAATCCGGTGCTCTGTTAAATCAAAATTTAATTTGGGGAGAACAAGCTAAGCGGAATTTATTCGGTCAGCGCGGCGTTCAAGGACTGGCAAATGTCGATATTACGCCAGAATTTGCAGTAAAATTGGGTGCGGCTTATGGCTCGACTTTGAAACCAGGGACTTCGGTATCGGTTTCTCGCGATCAGCGCAGCATTTCACGGATGGTTTCGAGGTCTTTGATTGCGGGTTTGATGTCGGTGGGGATTAATGTGGTGAATTTGGAATCGACGGCAATTCCGATCGCGCGCACGGTTTCGTCTACTATATCCATTGCTGGCGGCATTCACGTTCGCATTTCGCCCGATCGCTCCGACCACATTTTAATTGAATTCTTCGATATCAAAGGCATCAATATTACTAAAGCTGCTGAGAAAAAAATCGAGGGCGCTTATTTTAAGGAAGATTTGCGCAGGGCTCTGATTCCGGAAATTGGAGAAATGTCGTACTTTAACCAAGCTCTCGACGTTTACAACCGGATGTTTGAGCGGCAGATGAATGTTGAAGCTATTCGTTACAGCAATTCTAAGGTAGTAATCGATTACGTTTACGCAGTTTCAGGAGCAATTCTGCCACAAATGCTCGCCAAATTTGGCTGCGATGCGGTGGTGCTCAATGCCAGTCTCAAACAGACTTCTCTGAGCAACGGAGAACGGGAATATTTGCTCGACCAACTCGGCCGGGTGGTGAAAGCACTCAGCGCTAATTTTGGCGTGCAGGTGTCGGCTAACGGCGAACAGCTCATTTTGGTAGACGA
Organism: Microcoleus sp. BM001215392; assembly: GCF_036700185.1. Lineage (NCBI taxonomy): Bacteria > Bacillati > Cyanobacteriota > Cyanophyceae > Oscillatoriales > Microcoleaceae > Microcoleus > Microcoleus sp. BM001215392. Next base: position 7,427 of record NZ_JAUBOJ010000079.1, read on the forward strand.
GTCGGGAATCGCGATTCGTGGGGAAATGCTGACGGCGCTGATGGTAAATTTGATGCTGACTTCCCATCCCAGAGGTACAGTAGTAGTACCGGTGAATGCGTCTTCTGCGGTGGAAGCGATCGCCCGCCGCCATCAAAGCAAGGTAATCCGTACTAAGGCGAACCCAACTGCTTTGATGGAAGCCGCTAACCGAAACCCGAATGTGGTTTTGGGCGGTAGCGGTAATATGGGTTTTATTTTCCCGCAGTTGCATCCCGGCTTTGACGGAATGTTCTGCATTGCTAAAGTGATAGAAATGATGACGATTCAGGAGCGATCGCTCGGACAGATTAAAGCCGAACTTCCCCGGGTCACCCACCGCAGTTACAGCGTCCGCTGTCCTTGGACGGTCAAAGGCTCGCTCATGCGGCATTTGGTAGAAACTCATTCGCCCGATCGTTTAGAATTAATAGATGGAGTGAAAATTTTTAACTACAGCGATGACAATTGGCTATTAGTTTTACCCGATGCTAGCGAACCCACCGTTCATATCTTCGCCAACAGCGAGGACAGAGATTGGGTATCTGAAACTTTGAAGGAGTACCGCGCCCTAGTTCACGATTTTGTCACTCAAGCTGAGGCGGCTGTTCGCCAAGATAAATTTGGGAACGGCTAATTAGTTATTTGTTGGTTGTTGGTTATTGGTTATTGGTTATTGGTTATTGGTTATTGTTATTGGTGATTGGTGATTGGTTACTGGTTATTAGAATCAACAATTAACAACTAATAACAACAATAACTAACCAATAGTCAAGCCCCGGTTTATTGGTGATTGGTTATTGTTATTAGAATCAACAATTAACAACTAATAACTAACAACAATAACCCAGAACCAATGCCCTGTTTATTGGTGGCTGGTGATTGGTTATTAGTTATTAAAATCAACAATTAACAACTAACAACTAACCAATAAGCAATGCACTGTTTATTGATGATTGGTGATTGGCTATTAGTTATTAAAATAGAATCAACAAATAATAACTAAGAACTAATAACTAAGAACTAATAACTAAGAACTAATAACTAATAACCAGCAACCAATGCCCTGTTTCTCCAACGCCCAATTCCCCATGTCCAATTCCCATTTAAGTTATGAATAGCTGCATTTTAATGGCGGAAATAATTCAACAACCGCAACTCCGTTATACTCCAGACAATCAAGTTCCAATCGCTGAGATGCTGGTGCAGTTTCCAGGCCCAAAACCTGAAGATCCGCCAGAACATTTGAAGGTGATAGGATGGGGCAATTTAGCTCAAGAAATTCACGAAAAATATCACGAGGGCGATCGCGTGATTATTGAAGGCCGGCTGGGTATGAATACGATCGAGAGAGATGGTATCAAAGAAAAGCGCGCTGAACTAACAGCCCAAAAAATTTACACTCTCGGCGCCGATTCCATGAGTGCTGCTCCCGCAACGAGAACGGCCCCCGAACCGGCTCAAATTCGCGACACAGCCCCCGCTAATGTGCCGAGCAATGTGGTTCCTTTAGGCTCACGAAATCGCAGTTCTAACAACGCTCCAGCCCCTGCTAACCGCCCGTCTAGCTCGGATTGGAACTCGCATCAGTCTTCGGAGTCCGATCGCAAGTCTGGTTCCTCTAACGAAGCTGACAATCCAGATTACGATCCGATTCCGTTTTAAGGTTCGACGGCGAATAGATCCGACGGCGAATAGATCCGACGGCGAATAGATCCGACGGCGAATAGAATTCGCGCCTACACAGACAAAACCCGCCTTCGCGGGTTGAAGATCCGTTGAAGAATCAGACGGCGGTTGATATTACCTTATTTTCTTTACACTGCGGAGGCAGACTTCATTTTTGTAGACGCGGTTTCAACCGCCGTCGTGGTTTTTGTAGACGCGGTTTCAACCGCCGTTCGATCCGATCGCACAATTTCCCGATCCGATCGCACAATTTCCACCCCAAAAACGCGAGCAAATTCTGCGACAACGATCGCCCTAACTCGATCGACCTCAATTCCCGGTATAAACTGTTCTAAACTGCCAACGGGTCGATCGGGAATCCCGCAAGGTACAATTTGCCCAAAACCTGCCAGATCCGGGCAAACATTGAGAGCAAAACCGTGCATGGTAATCCAGCGACTGACTTTAATGCCGATCGCACCTACCTTGCACCCATCCACCCAAACCCCAGTCATTCCCTCAACCCGCGAACCCTTCAGCCCGCAAACTTCCAGCACCCGCAACAGCACTTCCTCCAACTGCCGCAAATACCAGTGCAAATCCTGCTGGTGGCGGCGCAAATTCAAAATCGGATAGCCCACCAACTGGCCAGGACAATGGTAAGTCACCTCACCGCCCCGCTCAACTCGGTGCAATTGGGCATGAGTTTGGCTCGGGTCAAACTTCAGAAATTCCAACTTCGATCCCAGTCCCAAAGTGTAAACCGGCGGATGTTCCAGCAAAATCAGCACATCAGGCAAATCTGGATTGTCCCGGCGTTCTTGGACCAGTTTTTGCTGGATTTCCCAAGCTTCTGAGTAGGGTACTTGTCCCCAGTCGAGAAGCCAGCAGGATTGAGAATTCAGATGTTGAGAAAAAGAAGGTAAAAGCATGAAAAAAATCAAGAGTGATATTACTGAATATTGACGCAGTTAAAATTAAGAATTGTCAACACTTAAAAAAAAGTTTGAAAATAAGTGTTTTGTAGAATACATAGTGCTATTGTATGAAACATACCCACGTTACAGAAGGGAGGGAGCTCTATGAAGCTTGTTATCCAGGGTAAAAATATAGAAATCACCGATGCGATTCGCGAGTACGTCAATCAAAAGGTGGAAAAGGCAGTCAGCCATTTTCAAACTTTGACGACGGAAGTGGATATCCATCTATCGGTGGCTCGTAACCCCAGGATCAATCCTAAGCAGACTGCTGAGGTGACTATCTATGCTAATGGCAGCGTGATTCGAGCTGAGGAAAGCACGGAAAGCCTTTATGCTAGCATCGATTTGGTTGCCGACAAGATAGCTCGTCAACTGCGGAAATTTAAGGAAAAACGTCAGGACAACAAAACCCAGACTAATGCCAAAACGGTAACTGTGGTTGATGAACACCCTGTAGTAGCAGATTTGATTGGCGATCGAACTCCCGAACTTCCCGCCGAGGTAGTGCGAACTAAATATTTTGCCATGCCTCCAATGACTGTGCAAGAAGCTTTGGAACAATTGCAGATTATCGATCACGATTTCTATATGTTCCGCAATGCGGAAACAAACGAAATTAACGTGCTTTACGAACGCAAGAGTCACGGCGGCTATGGAGTTATCCAACCACGCAACGGCAACGGTAACGGGCATAGCAAAAATGGCAAAACTGCCGAAAGCGCTGCACCAGAAAAATCAAGTGTTGGGAAAAGCTAGATAATTGCTGACGGCTAATTGTTAATCACTACCATTAGCTAGCAAGAAAGGACTAAAGTCCTCACTACAAACATCAAGTTCGTAGTAAGGACTTTAGTCCTTTATTAGTTTTTGAGACAATGAGGACTGAAGTCCGAACGATCAAACATCAAGTTCGTAGTAAGGACTTTAGTCCTTTATTAGTTTTTGAGACAATGAGGACTGAAGTCCGAACGATCAAACATCAAGTTCGTAGTAAGGACTTTAGTCCTTTATTAGTTTTTGAGATAATGAGGACTGAAGTCCGAACGATCAAACAATAGGATGAACAATTATGCTATTGGAGTTAAGACAATTGAGCATTCAACCAGGTCAGCAATTACTGGTTGAGGATGTGAGTTGGCAACAATTTGAAAGTATTTTAGCTGAATTGGGAGCAGGTCGTGCTTCCCGAATTTCCTATAGTAACAGACGGTTAGAAATTATGGTTCCTCTACCCGAACATGAAAAAGCCAAGGAAATTATTAGCGATATCGTAAAAATTTTGTTAGAAGCACGACAAATAGCATTTGAGTCGTTGGGTTCGACAACTTTAAAAAACGAACGCATGAGTCAGGCTGTGGAACCGGATAGCTGTTTTTACATTCAAAATCAAGCAGCAGTTATCGGTAAAAATCGTCTTGATATGAGTGTCGATCCGCCGCCAGACTTAGCTATAGAAATCGATCTCACCTCTCGCACGCAGTTCGATAATTATCAAGTTCTCGGAGTACCGGAACTTTGGCGATACGCGCGGCGAGGACTACAAATTAACGTCTTGCAAGCAGAAAAATATATTGAGTCGGATGTAAGTCCTACTTTTCCTAATATTCCCATTATTGAACTGGTGAATCAGCACGCTCAGCAGAGTCAAGTGGCCGGTAGAACCCAGGCTATTCAAGCTTTTAGAAGTTGGGTTCGGGAAACTCTCTAGTCTCAAAACTAAAATTCTAACTACGAACTTAAGCAGATCGATCTAAACTTTGATAGCTGCCAAAGTTTTTAGCGCTTCAGAAATCTCTGCTTTGAAATCCAACATCGATGTTAAAAAAAATGTGCCTGACCATAACTTGTTTGTCGATCGCATAAATTACCCTAGCTGGCATAATCCACAAGGCCGTAAGGTGCGCCGCCATTTTTTAATCCCTAAAGAAAAGAACGATCGACTTGGAGAGCAGCGACGCACCTCATAGAGCAGGTGCAAACATTTTTAGGAGTCCTGGCAAACAGCATCTAGACAGATTCCGCTATCTGGGGTGTATAGTGGAGTCCTTCCCACTAGCTGGGGAAACTAATTGAATTGAAACAGTGTCAACTTCAGCAGTGGAGCTGACAGGACGAGCGTTTTTTTGATTCAAATCCGCACTCGCGCTTGGAAACTAATTGAATAAAAACGCTGCCAGCGAGCGAGGCTCGAATAAGCCGCGACTTGCTACTCCCGACTTGCTGAAAAAACTAATTGAATGGAAAACACGCCATGAATAAAGCAGTTGTACTCTCGATTATGCTGATCGGTTTGAATGCTGGCGCCAGCGATGTCGAAAAAACCGTTCAGCAAAAAAATGGCTGGGCGACGTATCAAAGCGAAATCGATCGCAAAGTCGGAACGGTGAATCAAAAATGCGGCAGCAAAATCCGTGCGAGCTACGATAAATCAACCTATCCAAGTTTTGACCCGATCCAAGACCGCACACAAGCCGCCTGCCAAGCAGCAGTCGGTACATTAGAGAACTTGTGCGTGTCTGACGCGGGTAAGCAGGCGGTGCAGAAAATAAAAACAAGCAGTTGCCAGTTTTCGACTTCTGGGACTGGTGTCGCATTCAAGGAAGGAGCCCTGATCGTTCGCATCGATCCAAAGAACTCGAGTATCACCGGAAAAAGTCCAGGTTCCTATAGCTGGAAAAGCGCGCTCGAAGAGGTGCTTTAATTCAGTTGACAGTTGACAGTTGACCTGGGACAGTTGAGGGCTAACTCTACCTGGAAGTCCGAAGATTGGAGTAATGAATAGTCTGCTTTTAATTTCTCCCTACAAGGGTTCCGGCTTTAACCCAATTCTTTCTGGTGATTAATTAGGGAAACTAATTAAATGGAAACTTGCGCCGTTGAATTCTGCAACTAGAGCCGCGTCAGCCGTAGGGTGCGTCGCCATTCTTTAATCCCTAAAGAACGATCGGCAATATGAGGGCGACGCACCCGATCAGCTATATCTCGCGACCAAATTTATCGCTGCTTGTCGGTGTTTTTCCACCAAACTCGGCGGCGAAAGCACTTTGGCGCTGTCCATGTGTTTGTTTACCCACAGGCTGAATTCGTTGAGGGAGCGATCGGGCAAATCGATCCAATAATCAACATAAAGCACCTTACCAGAACTATCCTTCGGCCCTTCCTTAATTTTTTGTCGCGGATGTCGCCGATCGCCCTCTAGAATAAATCCAACTACCTTCTCAAAAAACCGCACCTTCACTTTTTCTAACTTCAGCGTACCCTGCAATTCAGCCTGTTGTTGCTCTGCGTTGCCCAAGTACAGCCCCCAACCGTTTTTTAACAATTTGTGAGCTATTTTCAGACTTTGTAGCTGTGCGGCTAAACCACGCGCTTCTAAATCGATAATTTCGCAGTGGTCGGTAAAGCGATTCACCCGTTCTACGGTCAAGTGCCCGTTGTCGCAATTTTCGCAAATCAGGTACCAGGCGATATCGTGATAAATCAGTTGCAGAGGCCAGATTCGCCGAAAACCGAGATGGCTTTTACCGTAATAATTGCTTTGACGATAAACTTCGATCGAGAAGCCTTGAACTATGGCTGTTTCTACGATGTCTAGTTTGTGGAATAGGGTATGCTGATTGTTTTGGCGATCGAGCATTTCGACAGGATCGGTGTAAATAATCGCCCGATTCAGGTGTTGGCGAACGGGATAAAATAATTCGCCTTTGAGTTCGATATCCAATCCGCGCAACAGTTTTGTGAGTTTTTCGTAAATGCGGCGCACTTGGGGATTTCCCTGATTTTTTGCTTGGGATGCGAGTGCTTGGAATGCTACTTGCAGTTCTTCGCGAGTCATTGCGCCGGTGCCGAGATAGTAGCCGGAGCGATACATTCTTTTATCGAGGATTCCGTAGTTGCGCAAAGTTTCTAAATCTTTGCGAATTGTGGGAGTTGCGGGATAGTTTTCGGGAAATTCGATGTTAAATTCAGTGGCAATTTTCTGCAATTGCGATCGAACTTCTAGCAAAGCATCGTGATATTTGCCGTCGGATGTTTCGGTGTCGCTGTATCCGATGCCGGGGTGGTTTACTAATGTGGCAATTAGGAGCATGATGCGATCGAACGTCAGTTTGTCGGCGTAGGGGTGAGCGATCGGTTTTTTGGCCATGATGGGCGATTCGCTGAAAAGTCAAGTAAAAGACAATATTGACACAAAAATATATAAATGGCTAGAAACTATATATTTGAATAGCTTTGTACTTAAAAATACATTTGATAAATATTGTGAATTTGAAGACGTGAAGCTGTCTCGGCTGGTATATTGAGTTAAGTCGGGGAATTGATATCCAGAGGAAGAACCTCGCAAGCTTTCATGAAAATTGGAGGTAGAGTCTCCTGATTTGCGTCACCAGACTCTGCCTAGTAAGGAGTAGACGAGTCGATAAGTCGATCGGACCTTGCGTTGAAAAATGCACTTAGTTAGTCCTATAGTCAGGAAAACAGACAAATGTCACCAAAAATTGAACCTGTGTCTGCATACACCGCGATCGCCTTTGCACCCGTTCAGGGCTTTATCGAGAAATCCCGAAAACTCCGAGATTTATTTGGGGCTTCACTGATTCTTTCTTATCTTAGTTACAAGCTAGTAAAACAAGCCGAAAAATCAGGTTTCAACGTCATTTCTCCCGGTTCCCCGAACATCCAGAAAGGAATGCCCAATCGGATACTTCTGAAAGGCGAAGGGGAATTTTCCAGGAATGACGTGACGAATACTCTTCAAAAGTCATGGCAAGAAATATTAAATGAATGTCGAGTTTGGATAGAACGAGAAGTACCTCCTAAAGAGCAATACTTTTGGCAGCAAGAGTGGATGCGATGGGGTTTGTACACTTGGGAGATATTCTGGGGACACGGAGATTCAATAGAATCTGCGATGAAGAATTTAGAGACTCGCAAATTGCGTCGCGATTGGACGGCGATTAACTGGATTGGCGACAGTTCGAGTTTGACCGGCACCGATGCGATCGCCTGGCCGCGTTTAGGTTTGGAACATTCAAATCCAGGGCGGCAATTATCCGATCCAGAAAAAGCTGAACTTAAGGATTTTTATCAACGTCTCTCCTGTGTTTTAGAGAATCTTCCCCCAGATGGCAAACCCGAAGGAAAATTTTTAGATCCTAATGAAAGATTGAGCATTCCTGAGTTGGTCAAGCGATTGGTAACTCGCGACGAAGATATTGCCCGAAACATTGGGATATCTCCGCTTGAATCAGCATTTAGCGACATTATTCGTGAACCAGAACACTGGACTGGCTGGTTTATGGGAGATGGTGATAAAGTTGGCAAAAAACTTCAGGAACTTGCTAAAGAAAAAGGAGATGAAGGTTTAAAAAACTTCAGCGAAGCCATGCGGAATTGGGGCGGGAAATTTATCAAGAATTTTCCCAAAGACCTAGGGCGAGTTGTTTATGCAGGCGGTGACGATTTCCTCGGCGTAATTTACAGTACCAAGCCAGAAAAGCCACCGGAACCTATAGAGGCATTAGAATGGTTAATCAAATTGTCTGATGAATGGAAAGAGCATGGTCAAGATATTAATTTAAGTGTAGGTTTTGTTTGGGCTGGTCACAGTGTACCGCAGCGAGATGTGCTTCAACACTGTCGAGAAGCAGAAAAAAGAGCGAAAAGTTTGGGGCGAAATAGAGTCACGATTCGGGTGGTATTTAATAGCGGTCAGTTTGTCCAGTGGACTTGTCCTTGGGATTATCTGGATATTTTGAAGAGGTATCGCGATCGGGATGGTAAAACCTATAGTAAATGGGAAACCGAAGGAAAATATCCAAAACTTTTCCCGAATTGGACTCATGTTTACAAAGATTTAGCTCATCTAAAAAATCGTCATGCCATCAGCTTTAATCCCAAAGAAGAAAGCCCAGATGATGAATTAGCTTTAACTCTATTTCAACTTTACTTTCAAGACCAGGAAAACTTAGAAAACAAATGGAAGCACATCGTCGGCGATTACCCAAATTCAGAACAATCCAAGCAAATTATTTACTGGATTAGTGACCTAATAAATGTGGGATGGCAGCTATGTTCAAATATCTCATCACTATAAGTCCTTTAGGATTTATGTACGGCAGTTCAGGCGGATTTTTATCGCCCGAAAACTTGGTCGGACGTTCTGGGGCAAAATTCCCTCCAGAAGCCGCTACTCTCTCCGGTCTATTTTTCAGCAGCAACAAAGTTAAGTCCTATATTTCTCCAAAAGAACTTAGTGATAATTTGTTTGTCGCTGGCCCGTTCTGGGCAAAATCAGACGATCCTGAATACTTTTACTTACCCATTCCTTGGCACAAAATTATTGCTAAAAAAGGCGTTGATGAATGGAAAATTGCAGCCGGAAAGTGGTATCGGGAATCTGATGATGTAGATCCAGATTATCGCTGGCAAACCGTTAATTCCTGGGCAAATAAGTCTGCTATTATCAAGAAAAATGGTGATGCTGCTGAATCTCCTTGGACATACGTCCCTATCTTGCATCCCAAAACCAAAGATGACGAACGCTGCACTTTAGCAGAAGATGGTTTGTTTCTGGAAAATGCCGTGCAGATGGATGATGAAAGTTGTCTGGTTTATCTCTCAACTCATGCTTTAGCAGATGGTTGGTATCGCTTTGGTGGAGAAAATCATTTGGTTGAAATTAAGAGTATTGAACTGGATGATAACAGTCCTATTGTCAAACTTTTACGCCAACCAATTCAGCGCTCATTTGCTTTGATAACACCGGGAATTTGGGGTTCTAACAAATTTTCATTCCGGTATCCCAAAAATGAAGATTTCTCCAAAAAACGACCGGATATGCTTACAGATAAACCCATTTCCTATCGCTACCGTGCGAAAGGACAAATGGGACGGGGACGCTATGCAGTTCCTCCCGGAACTGTCTATCTTCTCAGAGAACCTTTAGAGAAAACTTGGTGGGAATTTCCTGAAAATTGGTTTCCCAAAGAAGGTTTTAGCCTGAAACAAGTTGGATGCGGTTTGTGTTTGCCAATTGAAATTCAAGGAGTTGAATAATGTACAAAAAAGCTTACGGTATTATTGAAACCCTTGCTCCTGTTCATGTGGGAGCAACGGCTGGTGAAGAAAGCGGCAACTTAAACTTAATTTTCCGCGACCAGTTTACCCAAACGGGCATTATTCCCGGTAGTTCGATTCGCGGCAGATTGCGATCGGAAATCCGTCGCACTCTGGGAGAAACTGAAGCGAATAAATGGTACGGTCAGGAAGCAGAATTAGGGAAGCCAGACAGTACAACCGAGTCTGTAGTTAAGTTTGAATATGCTTCGCTGCTGTGGTTGCCAGTATTTTGTCCCGGTCAACCAATTGTCTGGGTAACTTGTCCTCGTTTGCTCAAACGCTATCAGCGAATTGCTGGAGAGCATATCAAACTAAAAGATGGTACATCCCTCAAAAAAGCAAAAATTCCAGATAATTATACAGGTTCTCAAACCTTAAAAGCTCTCGACATAAATGGCAAACCAAAGCTATTTTTCAATTTTGGGTTTTTGACAGTTGAAAAAACTCAGGATTTGTCTCATTGGTTTCCTTTAGGAGAGGAATTGCCAGCCGTTGTTGTGGCTGATGACGAAATTGCCATGATTCACGATATGGCATTATATCGCCAGAGTCGAGTTGCCTTAGACAAAGAGGAAAAAAAGGCAAAAAAAGGAGCTTTTTTTAATACTGAAGCTTTGCCAGAAGGCACAATTTTAGTATTTCCAGTCGCCATCAAAGACAACCAAGAGACATGGCAACCTTTTGGCGCTGCTACTGGTGCAGACATTTATCTCGGCGGTTTAGAATCAATTGGTTTCGGTCACTGCTATCTAACTTTAAAGGAGGTATAATTCATGGCTTGGGAATCTTACAAATTAGACCAAGAGGCTCACGATTTAGTTGTCAAATACCGCGACAAAAAAGATGCACTAAATCAAGCATACAAAATGCGCGTTGCAGTTGCTTATGGTTTAGAGCGATTTTGGGGAGAACAGTTTCGGTTAGTCAAGGACAAAGATAAGGCTGATTATTGGCGGGATACTTGGAAGGCGCTAGTCAAAATTATGGCAAATGCTGGCGTTAAAATTCCCAACGATAATGTCGGTGTTGACGATACAGCAGCCATTAAAATCATGGCAAATAAATTGTGGGATTTTCCCGTAGAACAGCGCAAAGTAGCTATAGCTGTGTTGATTCAACTTTGCGACAGTATGGTTTGGTGGACTCAGCGGTATAAACCTGCTAATAGTAACGGCAATTCTGGAGGTGAAGACAATGAGTGATAGCAATGATATTCCTTTGATGTTTCGTGCCCAAATAGAAGGGCGCTGTCAGATTCAGCGCTTAATTCCCGGTGCACCTAGACAACAAGCTTATGACTGGGCTCAAGAATGGATCGCTGGTGTTTCCAAAGAAGTCCCCGACTTTGACTCAAGGACAATTCAAACTAAAGCGTTTAAAATCACTTGGCGATTTGTTTCTAACAGCGGTCAAGATGAGGGAGTTATCCGTCCTGTGACTGGTACAAAAGGTTGGCCACTATATCCCGGTGCTAGTATGAAAGGCGCGTTCCTGCGTACCTGTACTGATGAACAAGCAATGAAATATTGTGGCAGTCCACTTTCCAAAAAAGACACGAAACCTGGAATTTTACGCTTTCATGGTGGCTATCCCCAAGATGGAGACTGGACTAAAAAATCCCTAGTAGATGTTGTTCATCCCCAAGAAGATTGGCAAGTCAAAAAGAATGGTAGTCACAGTGCTTTTATCCAGATATCTCTGCATCAACCTACCTTAGTTTTTGGCATTTCCAGCACAGTAGAACTCAGTGAGGAAGAATGGACAACTATCTGGGAACTTTGGGAAAGAGCAATGGAACGGGGCATTGGTTCTAGGGTCAGTGCTGGTTACGGTCAACCGAGAAAGCACGGCAATAGTAATCTGCTCAGCATACAATTAAAGGGTCAAGGTTTAGGCTCTCAGTTAATAGACAAAACAGGCGAATTTCGCCCGAATATGTTTAAAGCTGCTTTGCGTGGTCATACTTTGCGTCTATTCAGTGGCATTACTGATGAAAATAGTGCTGAAGAATTGACTAAAGAACTATGGGGGGGATTTGCAGGTAAAAACGGGGCAATTGTTGGCTTATTGGGGATTGCATTTAATGCTGTCGAATTAGATTTAGATAGCTATAGCTACGGCAATAATATTATGCCTACTTATGAGCTAGTGGACGGGACGCTCAATATTCTTTGCATGAGTGCTAAGGCAGAGCAACAAAGAAAAAACTTGAAAGTCTTGATTCCTCAACTGATAAAATTCTCTCTGCTATTTGGAGGTTTTGGTAAATCGTGGCGACGAGTTGACCATCGCCTCTTTCTTAAGGAGTATGTAACGGGTAATCATAACCCGATGATTGGGTGTCATTGGCAGTTTGGAGAAAAATCAAATAGTCTCTGCTGTCCTGTGAATGAATTGAGTGATATTACTAATTTTCTGAATGTTTTTCAGAAAAGTCTTAAACAGTGGGTAAAGTTAAAGAAGAAAACACTGAGTAGTTCAATCAGCAGTTGGCGGGAAGCATGGCATCCAAAAACAGTTCAAGTTTGGGGTCGAATTGCTGAAAATCAGGTAGATAGTAAAGCTGTTCGATGGTTTCACGGCCCCTACTTGGGATCGCAGTCAATTAAAAAATCAGTGCTAACTGGTCAAATGGGTCAAATAGGCTGTATTTGGCATCGAATGTATCCGCGATATACTACGACAAATGGCAAACTACAATCCACAAGAGAGTATGTGGAATTACTGACTATTTTCCCTGATGAATCGGAATCAACTGAAGATTTTCTTGACTATTTAGATAGCACTAGCGACTTTATCAAACTTTGGCCAACGGAGCAATAATTATGAATATCTGGATTGTGACTACTGGTAGCAGCGATGTCAAGCTCAAAACTGATGACAATTGGGGGACTTTGTTTAGAAAGGTGAGAAATCAATTATACGATCGCCGTTTTGCACCTACACGACCACCTAACACTGATGATGACGAACCTTTTATCGTACCAGCCAGAGCGATGGGGATAGTCTATGGAACGCAGTTAACAGATAAATATTATGAGGATTTGCACTTTCCGCTGCTTGATGCTTTTTCGGCAAAGCTTTTAGAGAAAGGTAAAACAAATCCTGACAGAATAATCGTGATTTTGACTAATCAGGAAGTAGTTTTTGATGACGAAGACAGGAATATAGACAAAAGCCCCTATTGGCAGGATACTTGTACTCTCAAGCCGATATTTGAGCAATATTTTGAGAGAAAATTTCCTAAAGTTAAATCAATTGATTACTTAGAATTGAAACCAAAATCTAAAGATGAGGGATTAGATAATTGGAATAAAGCACTGTTGTTGGCTCAGCAAGCTTTGTCTAGTTTAGAGTTTGATAAAAATGCAAACGTCTATGTTAGCCATCAGGCGGGAACTCCAGCTATTTCTTCGGCTGTTCAATTTGATTGTTTGGCAAAATTTGGCAAGAAAGTCAAGTTTTTGGTTAGCAATGAGTATGAAGAAAAGTTAGCCGAGAAGGGTGATTTCATAGAAAGTTCTACTTATTTGCAGGGGATGCAAGTTCAAGAAGCAAA
>NZ_JAUBOJ010000080.1:0-20772 GCF_036700185.1 Microcoleus sp. BM001215392
AAACCAGATGCACCCCCTTTGATCGTTTGTAGTGAGGAATGCGAGTCCGCAATCAGAAGGACTAAAGTCCTCACTACAAACCTTTGATGAAACGAGTTAATGTAAAGTGCGCCACAAGCACCCTACTCACTACTTAAAAATCAACTACGGCTTGCGACTGACATTCAACAATTGCAGAATCCGCTGGAGCGGAATTTCCGCCCAATCCAAGCGGTAATTGAGTTCGTATGCTAGCTCGGAAACCGCTTTTTCTAAAATGTAAGCATCCAGCAAAACTTGCAGTTCCGGTATAGATTTCGGCAAGAAACTGGCATCGGCTGCTGTTACCAAATAGCTGTTAAGAAAAGTCAGGCTGACCCAGCGGTGCCACACGTTTGCCCACTGCTGCATCTCCGGAAGATTTTCAGGGCGGATCATACCGCTTTCTACTTCATTGCGCAGCGCCAAAGTAACAGCATAATTGAAAGATTGCAGCATTCCCGCGACATCTCGCAGGGGCGACCTCTTCATCCGCCGCTCGCTTAACGGTCGATTCCGCTCTCCTCCGAAATCAATAATTACGAAGTCTTTACCTGTATACAGAACTTGTCCGAAATGAAAGTCTCCGTGACACCGAATTCGATCCGCCGTGATTCTCAAGTTCAAAATAGACTTGAAACGTTCCATCAGCAATTCTTCGCGGTTGAGGAGATTTTGTGCCAATTTTTGGGTTTCTGGCGGTAGTTTTGACAGCCGCTTTTTCAGCAGCAGTAAAATTCTTCCTGCCATATTTCTCATGTTTTGGTAGATGGAACGCTGGTAAAATGAGGTGAAATTTTCTGGAGCAAAAGCGGGATTTTCTGTGTCGGAAGCTAAAGCTAGGTGCAGCTCGGCTGTCCGCTGACCTAAAAGTTCGGCTGATGCTAAGTAAGAGCCGATAAGTTCGCGAGCTAACGCGGGAATTTCTAGGGATAAATCGGCTACTAGCGAGTTTGGTTGCCGCATTTGTGCGGTCAAAGCGCTGGGTAAATAGTTTTCGGGATCTGTCGATAAATTGTCGCCTAAATGCTTGGCTTCTACTGTCATTACTTGCTCGAAATAGTCGCGCAGCGTGTCTAATGTATAAGACCAAGCGTCCCTGCTGTCGGGGATTAGTTTTTGCAGTATTCCGACTGTAATTACTTGTTTTTCGGCTGTGTGATATTCCAAGGCTCCAGCAATTGGGGCGTAGTGTTGGATCGGGTTGCGATCGGTTAAAAAGCGTCCGATTTCTAATTCGGGATTGATTCCTTCCTCGACTTTTCGCAATATTTTTAGGACGTAGCGATCGCCGTAACCTGCGGATGTATTGCTTTGTTCTTTTTTGAACAGGTGAGGTTCGAGCTGCGATAAATCTTGGTCTGAGTTGAATATATTGTCGGCAATTCCTAGCAGTTCACCTGCTGTACCTTTGTAACTGCGAGAATTGGCGATCGCCCCCAGCAGCGCGCTCAGCAAGCCTTTGTCCCCAGCAGCATCAAACAGAACTCCGGCTTCGCTGCTTTCAGGGAAGTGCAGGCGCGCGATCGCGCGATCGTCCGGCTCGCCTTTGAGTTCTTCCCAACCTACAGGCAAAACATAGGTTTCCGGCATCCCTTCAGTATAATTCAACAGCAGAAACAGAATGTAAACTGTAGATTCCTCTCCCGTACTGTTGTGGCATTCTACAGGCACGACCTCGCTAATTTCTAACGATTGAATTGTCCTGTCTGCACCCACAAACCAGCGATTGCTGCGCAAGTAATTCGGCAATAAAGAGAGCAGCATTTCGCTTAATTGACTTGTTGTAAAAGCCGTTTTCCAATTACCGACGACCGCCAAATTAGGCAAGTCTGTCTTAAAACCGTGCAGCGAAAATTCTTCGGGTTTAGGAGTAAGAGTAAACCAGTAAAATGTGTGAGGGCTCAAACTCAAAAAGTAAGGCGACTCGCCCACCGCCGGAAACTCAGCGCGACCGAAAATCTCCACCGGCACAGCACCTTTAAACGGAGAAAGGTCTAATTCTGCCGTCTGTACGAAGCGCGACAAATTAGCGACTACGAGGATGTGTTCGTCTTGATAAGTCCGCACAAAAGCTAAAACTTTGCGGTTTTCTGGGTACAGAAACTCGCAAGTGCCGCGGCCGAATGCTTGGAATCGCTGGCGGACAGCAATCAAGCGTTTCATCCACCACCAAAGAGAACTGGGATTCGCCCGCTGCGCTTCCACGTTAACCGATTCGTAGTGATATTCAGGGTCAACAATTGGCGGCGCGTACAGCCGCTGCGGGTTAGCACGGCTGAAACCGGCATTGCGATCGCTACTCCACTGCATCGGAGTTCTCACCCCGTTGCGATCGCCCAAATAGATATTATCACCCATCCCAATCTCATCGCCGTAGTAAAGCACCG
Organism: Microcoleus sp. BM001215392; assembly: GCF_036700185.1. Lineage (NCBI taxonomy): Bacteria > Bacillati > Cyanobacteriota > Cyanophyceae > Oscillatoriales > Microcoleaceae > Microcoleus > Microcoleus sp. BM001215392. The sequence goes on from NZ_JAUBOJ010000080.1 coordinate 2,409, forward strand.
GCGTACCAGGAAGAGACAGCAGCAAAGCATTCATCAACTCAATGCGGCGGCGGTTATTTCCCATCAGCGGAGCCAAACGGCGGCGGATACCCAAATTAATTCTCGCTTGAGTATCTTGAGCGTAAACCCGATACATATAATCTCGGTCTTCATCGCTCACCATTTCCAGCGTCAATTCATCATGATTCCGCAAAAACAATGCCCACTGACAATTATTAGGAATCTGCGGAGTTTGCTGTAGAATATCGCTAATTGGGAAGCTATCTTCCATGTGCAAAGCCATAAACAAACGCGGCATCAGCGGGAAATGAAAGTTCATGTGACATTCATCGCCACCCGAGTAATATTCAACCGCATCCTCCGGCCACTGATTCGCCTCAGCAAGCAGCATCCGGTTGGGGAATTTCTCATCTACGTGCTTGCGCAAATGCTTGAGAAATACGTGAGTTTCTGGCAGGTTTTCGCAGTTAGTACCTTCACGCTCGTACAGATAAGGCACGGCATCCATGCGCAGTCCGTCTACTCCCATTTCTAACCAAAAATCTACCACATCCAAGATAGCTTGGCGGACGGCGGGATTGTCGTAATTTAAATCGGGTTGGTGAGCATAAAAACGGTGCCAGTAATAAGCTTTTGCTACCGCATCCCAAGCCCAATTAGAAGTCTCAAAATCCTGAAAAATAATCCGAGCATCTTGATATTTTTCCGGCGTATCGCTCCACACATAAAAATCTCTTTCGTTACTGCCTTTCGGGGCGCGGCGCGCTTTTTGGAACCAGGCGTGCTGGTCGGAAGTGTGGTTAACAATTAATTCAATAATAACTCGAATTCCGCGCTGGTGCGCTGCTTCCAAAAGCTCTTTAAAATCGTCTAACGTGCCGTAAATCGGGTTGACGGTGGTATAGTGAGATGTATCGTAGCCGTCGTCTCTGAGCGGCGATGGAAAAAATGGCAGTACCCAAATTGCTGTTACTCCCAATTTTTGCAGGTAATCCAGTTTTTCTGTGAGTCCCCGCAAGTCGCCGATGCCGTCTGAATTGCTGTCTGCAAAAGCGCGAATTGGTACTTCGTAAATGATGGCGTCTTTGAACCACAAGGGGTCATTATTTAAGATTGAGTTGGGCATAATTTTTATGGGTGATTGGTAATTTTGATTTGGTAATGGCTATTTGGTAATTGGGATTTGTTAGTTCAAATCCAAACTGATAAATCATAACGCATAATTTTGCCGCGATTCGTCATGCTAGCGGCAGAGTTTTAATCGTAATTTATTAACGCAAAACTTATAATTTCTTAACTAAAATTTTAAACAATCTATATTGCTATTTTTGATACAGTTCACTATTCGGATACTGATACTTGCTCAGCACACCTGCAATATCGGTGCTTGCTAAGCACACCCTAAATTTGCCTCAAAGGTTCGGTATACCGTACATTATTGACGGTTTGCACGACATTACACTGCCTTGACGCTGTTTGTAAATTTCTGTTACATTTATTTACATAAAGCAACAAAACTTAAGGAAAAAACAAAAATGGCTATTGTAATCTCTCTTTTGATCGTCGGCTGGGTCGCAGCATCTTTAATTGGTACTCAAGCATATTTCCTAGGCGAACAGTCCAAGCCCATTCACGATCGCAATTGGAGCAATGAATCTTTTGAACAACTGGCAAAATCGATGACTGGAACAGAAATCGATTACACTGTTCGCGTTCCCGCCTACAGCATGGATGCTTACACCAGTCGCACGATGGGTAATTAGTAATATTAAGTAAGCAGCAGGCTTGACTATTTTAAATAACAGGCTTTCTGGCCTGTTCCACAAGCAGATTTATTTTTGTGGAACAGGCCAGAAAGTTATTGGTGTCAACTTAAGCCAGAAAACTTTTGTATCTTTCGTTTATAGCCTAGGCCAGATCCCCCTAAATCCCCCTTAAGAAGGGGGACTTTGACAAAAGTATTGTCCTTCTTGGCAAATAGAGTTGCTAGTTGGAAAGATCCCTTGAAAAGGGGAGTAGGGGTTGACGCAAGAGAAGACTCTTATCCCCCCCTTGCTAAGGGGGGTTAGGGGGGATCTGGTCTTAAATCACCAACAGCAGCCTCTGAGTACCTTTGAAGTTAAGTTGACACCAATGGCCAGAAAGCCTGTTCCTAAATGTAACTACAAACTGTTACCTACCAACGCGGGGAGAGAGTCTTTTTTGCGAAACTGCAAAGTGTTATTTACACAGTCGATCGCAATTGTGTCACCTTCGACAAACGCATTTTCGAGAATTTTGTTAGCTAGCGGGTTTTCCAACTCCCGCTGGATGGCGCGTTTCAGGGGACGAGCACCGTAAACTGGGTCGTAACCGACATCTGTAATGTGGTTTTTCGCAGCATCGGACAGTTCCAAAGTGATTTTCTGTTCCGCCAACAGCCGCTCGATCCGCTTGACTTGAATGGTGACGATTTGCCGCAATTCCGTCTTGCTCAACGTGTGGAACAAAATGATCTCGTCCACCCGATTGAGAAATTCTGGCCGGAAGTGCGATCGCAAAGCAGTCATCACCCGTTTCAACATTTGCTCGTACTCTTCGTCTGTCTCCCGCTCTTGAGTCAAGGATTTTTCATTTTCAGACTTGTTTTCAGACTTACTTTCAATCTTAATTTCCGTCTTACCTTCACTATCAATATCAACTCGCTGAGCAGATACCTCGACAGTACCATCATCAGCAACTTTATAATCAGTGTTGGGAATTGATACCTCCTTCGGTTCCTGCTTCCTAGCAGCAGGTTTTTTGGTATTTTTCCCCTTTTTAGCAAACACTTCTAAAATGTGGTCGCTGCCGATATTGCTGGTCATTACAATTACGGTATTCTTAAAGTCAACCACTCGACCTTGAGAATCGGTAATTCTGCCGTCATCCAACACTTGCAGCAAAATGTTAAATATATCAGGGTGCGCCTTTTCCACTTCGTCAAATAGCACCACCGAATAAGGGCGTCTCCGCACTGCTTCGGAAAGTTGTCCCCCTTCATCGTAACCGACATATCCGGGGGGAGCTCCGACTAACCGGGAGACATTTTGCTTCTCCATATATTCGGACATATCGATGCGGATAATCGCATCGTCGCTGTCAAACAAAAACTCAGCCAACGCCCGCGCTAACTCGGTTTTTCCGACGCCTGTGGGGCCCATGAACAAGAAAGAGCCGATCGGTCTACCGGGATCTTTCATCCCCGCCCGCGCCCGCCGAATCGCCGCAGCAACCGCCGTTACAGCCTCTTCTTGACCGATAACTTTCTTGTGCAAATGGCTTTCCAATTGCAGCAATTTTTGGCGTTCCGATTCCAACAACCGATTGACCGGAATTCCCGTCCATTTCGCCACAATTTCCGCAATATCGCCCTCAGTAACTTTTTCCCGCAGCAGCGAAGAACCTTGAGCTTGCTGTTTCAAAAGTTCGGCTTCCTTGGCTTCGCGATCGCGCACCGCAGTCTCCAATTTACCGTACTTCAACTGGGCGGCTTTATTCAAATCGTAAGCTCTTTCTGCTTGTTCGATTTGGACTCGCAGTTGGTCTTCTTCTGCTTTCAATTTATTGATTGCATCTAACAACTGCTTTTCGCCCAACCACTGAGAGGATAATTTTTCCTGCTTGATTTTGAGAATGTCAATTTCCGATGTGATGCGTTCGATGCGGGGGCCGATTCCCGGGGATAGAGCACCTTTTCCCTCACCTTCGATCGACAATTTTTCCATTTCCAACTGCATCACCCGGCGGTCAATCCCTTCCAATTCCACGGGTTTGGAGGTAATCTCCATTTTCAAGTGGGCGGCCGCTTCGTCTACAAGGTCGATCGCCTTATCTGGCAAAAAGCGATCGGAAATATAGCGAAAAGACAAAGTTGCAGCAGCTACGAGCGCCGAATCGGTAATTTTTACCCCGTGGTGGCGTTCGTAACGGTCTTTCAATCCGCGCAAAATTGAAACAGTATCTTCCACAGTCGGTTCCCCGACAAATACTTGTTGAAAGCGGCGTTCTAAGGCCGGATCTTTTTCAATGTTTTTGCGGAATTCATCGAGAGTTGTAGCACCGATACAGCGCAATTCACCTCGGGCTAACATTGGTTTCAACAAATTTCCCGCATCCATTCCCGAGCCGGAACTACCGCCGCCGCCAGTTCCAACAACCGTGTGCAATTCGTCAATAAATAGGACGATTTGCCCGTCGGAATCGATAACTTCTCGCAGCACAGAACGCAATCGTTCTTCAAATTCGCCCCGGAATTTTGCCCCAGCAATTAAACTGCCCATATCCAGGCTGAATAGTTGGCGGTTTTTCAAAGATTCCGGTACATCGCCGTTGACAATGCGCTGGGCCAAACCTTCGGCGATCGCAGTTTTTCCGACTCCGGGATCGCCAATTAACACTGGATTGTTTTTTTGACGGCGGGAAAGAACTTGTACGACACGGCGTATTTCTTCGTCGCGGCCGATTACTGGGTCGAGTTTGCCTGCTTTGGCGGCTTCTGTCAAATCGCGCCCGTATTTGCTGAGGGCGTCGGAGTTGGCCTCAGAATTTGGGTTTTGGCTTTGACTTTGGCTTTGGCTTTGGCTCGGGCTTTGGCTCTGGCTTTGATCTTTGACTTTGGTAGTAGCGCGAATTGATTTGATTGCTTCATCGAGTTTGGCGCGATCGATCGTACCGGGTGCCGGTTTGCGATCGTATCCGGGGCGGCCCGGCGGCCCGTCGCCCTTAGTCAGCAATCGCCTACCAACTCGTTCATCTTCTAGCAAGCCTATTAATAAATGTTCAACGGCGATAAAATTATCTTGCCAAGTCTGTCTGGCAGACTCAGCAGCATCTAACATCACTTCTAAGCCGCGGCCGAGGTATAGTTGGTCAGCGTTAGCAACTCTCGGCTGTCGTTTAGCAAAAGCATCTAACTGCTGCGCCAAGCGGGCGACATCGACTCCAGCCTTGCTGAGAATGCTGTTTGCTAGGGCTTGCTGTTCTAGAATGGCGATCGCTAAATGTTCAACCTCTAGCTGCTGATTGGCAAAGCGGCGGGCTACATCCTGGGATTTGACTATGGCTTCCCAGGCTTGATCTGTAAATTTGCTAGGGTCTGTTGGCTGCACGTTCGTTCCTCGCAATCAAGGGGATTCCTGTTGTTATCCGTTCATACATGGTCTCACAACTATCTTAATCTTGAAACACGATTGTTAATCTATGAGTGCGGTTAACGAGCGCCGAAGTTGCAACACAATTGACTGCTTGTACAAGCTTACAGTCCGCGATCCACCGCAAAAATTTGTGTGGTACGACCGGATCTGGCGATCGAACTTATGAAAATATACTGGTTCTCCATTGCCTACAATACTGCACGGACACAGCACTGCCGCCTCATAATTATATCTTCGTTTGATCGTTCGGACTTTAGTCCGCAGAAATTAATGCGGACTAAAGTCCGAACGATCGAACCTCTTTATTGCTCTACTGAAATTTTCTATATTGCCATAACATTTTTTGATTGACTGACATATATGCTATTTCCCACTTACCAATTTTTATTATTTTTTCTAATTATTTTTAGCGCCATCCTCTCCTTAAAGCCCAAAGTTGATTTGTATAAAATTGTCTTGCTAATTTCCAGTTTATTATTTTATTCCTTTTGGAGCTTAGACTTTCTCGGACTCCTGATTTTAAGTACAGTCTACAATTATATCATTCTCCGAGCAGTCGAGCGCAGCAAACAGCCAAAAATTGCCTTCATCTTCGGCATAACTGTCAACATTGTCAATCTCGGCATTTTCAAATATTGCAACTTCTTTGTAACCTCCTTATTTGAGGTACTAAACCAGCTCAAAATTCCTGCCAATTTTCAAATGTTACAAATAATCGCCCCTGTCGGCATATCATTCTACACATTTAGAATAATTTCTCATTTAATCGATTGCTACCAACAAAAAATTAAGAGTCCTAAATTTATAGACTACGCCACCTACATTACCTACTTTCCCCAAATTGCCTCTGGGCCAATCTCGCGCCCTCACGAATTTTACTCGCAGCTAAATTCACCGAGTAAATATGACTATAAAATCGAAGAAGTTATCGTTTTGATTTTGTCTGGACTCTTCAAAAAATATACTTTGTCGAGCTTTTTGTTTAACTTCACTCAACTACCATTCAAAGTTCCGCAGCAGTACAGCAGCATAGATTTAATCCTGGCGGCAATTTCCTATTCTTGTTTGATTTACGTAGATTTCAGCGGCTACTCGGATTTGGCTAACGGTATCTCTTGCTTGCTGGGTTTCAAACCGATCGCCAATTTCAATATGCCATACCGATCGCTCAGCTTGCAAGAATTTTGGAAAAGGTGGCACATCAGTCTTTCCGAATGGTTGAGAGATTACCTTTACTTTCCCTTAGGTGGCAATAAATACGGCAAATTGCGGAAGTACGTAAATTTACTGATAACAATGGCGATCGGCGGATTTTGGCACGGCGCAGGATTAAATTTTATTGTGTGGGGAGGAATCCACGGTTTAGGATTGGTTGTCAACCATCTATGTAAAGATATTCCCCAAGCTATCCATTTTAAATTAGACTATGCCTTTCCCAGATTTACTAAATTTTGCAGTTGGCTAGTAACATTTACCTTTGTCACTTGTAGCTGGGTATTTTTTGGCACACCCAACTGCGAAACTGCGATCGGGTTTTTTCAAGGAATATTTCGTTTTTCCGCGGCAACTTTTCAATTCAACTTTTGGCAATTGTATCTAGTAATTGCAGTCATTGGCGCGATCAACTTGTGGGGCGACATCATTTCCCAAGTATTCCAAACAGTATTGTCATTAAACAACCTATTCTTTCGGGTTGTCTTAGTTTCCCTGCTCGTGTATGCTATCTTGATGTTGGGCCCGAGTACCGTCCCGCCTTTTATTTACTTTAATTTCTAAGAAACAACTAAATTCACCTAATTAAACTTCAACAGTTGACAGTTGACAGTTGACAGTTGGCAGTTGGCAGTTGTTATTTGTTATTTGTTATTTTTGAATATCTCCAAATAATCAGTGACTAATAACTAATGACTAATAACTAATGACTCGTGACAACTAACAACTAACAACTAACAACTAACAACTAACAAATAACAACTAACAACTAACAACTAACAACTAACAACTAACAACTAACAACTGATTATGAGAGACAGAGAAATTTTGCTGATTGTTACTTCTGTAATTCTCACTTTAATATTTTCCAACTTATCTTTATTTCTAAAAAGCTTTTCCTCAACTCCTTTAGCGAGTCCTGAAATTAAACAAGCAGCGCGCCAAATTGAAATCGACGGCTTCAGGAAATCAGAACAAGATTTTTGGAGCAAAATTAAAGATGTCAACTTCGACAGCCGCCGCAAAACAAAAACTTCTCCTGTGAAAACTGCAACCAAACCTGCTGTTGCAGCCGCAAAGCCTGCTAAAAAGCCAACACCAGCCAAACCCAAATTGACGGTACCTTATCGCAAATTTTTATTTATTGGCGATTCCGTAATGTTCGATTTAGGAACTCAACTTCAGTACACTCTCAAGGAAAAATACAATATTGCAAATACAAAAATTGACTACAAAGTATCCAGCGGCTTAAATCGGATAGATTATTATGACTGGTATGCCAGAACCAGCGAAATTATCCAAGATTATCGACCGGATGTAGTAATTGTTTTGTTCGGAGGGAATGACACTCAAGATATCACTGACTCTCAAGGAAAATACCGGGCAATTTTGAGTTTAGAATGGCAAAAAGCTTATCAAGAAAGAGTAGAAAAATACGCTAAGTTACTGGGAGCATCTTCTGTAAAAAAAGTGTATTGGATCGGTCAATCAATCTCTAATAAATCTTCGTATATTAAAGCTTTTCCAATTATGAATAATATCTATAAAAACACTAGCAAGTATTCTACAAAAATAGAATTTATTTCAACTTGGGATACTTTTGCAGAAGCCGGAAACTTTGTTCCCATAGTTGCTAATAAATCGGGCAAGCGAGGCTATGTTAAAATTAATGACGGCCTGCATTTTACCTCCCACGGAGCGGAAATTATCAGCGACGCGATCGTTGATAAAATGGCTAAGGACAAAATATTAAAAGCTCCGAAAAAGAAACCATGATAGTAAGTTTGGTTCGGTAGATTCTCTCCGTAGGGTGCGTCAGGTTCCGAGTTTTAACGTAAGTCAAAAAGTTTGTGGCTGGCGCACCCTACGCAGCAGGGCGAAGACTAAGATGCTACTTCCGTCCTTACTTTCTGAGGGCTGACATCTGGATTTTCCAGTTGGATTAATTCAACTTTATATCCATCGGGGTCTTGCACAAAAGCAATAACAGTTGAACCGTGTTTCATCGGGCCAGGTTCGCGGCTCACTTTACCGCCGCGGGCTCTAATTGCTTCGCAAGTACCGTAAATGTCGTCAACGCCGATCGCAATATGACCGTAAGCATCCCCTAAATTGTAGTCTGTGACGCCCCAGTTATATGTTAATTCCAAAACTGTAGTATCGGACATATCGCCGTAGCCTACAAAAGCTAGAGTAAATTTACCATCTGGATAGTCCTTTTGTCGCAGCAGTTTCATTCCGAGCACTTCGGTATAAAATTTGAGGGACTCTTCCAGGTTAACGACTCGGAGCATCGTGTGTAGTAGTTGCATTTAACTCACTCCAAATTTTTAAGCTCGATTAATTTTAGCGATTTCTCGCTGGAAAAAACCGCGACGGCCAAATTTACTTGGTTTTGGTTGGGTAGGCGATTGTTAAAACTGTTTGTGCCCCGGAGATCCCCCTGGTTGTAGGGGGGACGAAAGACAATTCTCTTGTCCCCCCCCCTTGTGTTTTGGGGGGCTAGGGGGGATCTCCGGGCTTAACTGAACCGTATTGAGGCTTAGCTGGATGTTTGCTCAACAAAAACCACCACAGTTCTAAACCAATTAAGCTCAGCCCGCCTGCTGTTACGCCGATTTTTACACTTAACGGTTGTTCTATCTGCCGAAATTGAGCGGTAGAATTTGCTGGATGGACTGATATTTGATTGGCTCCAACTCCCGACGCACTTCCGAGGATGATTCCTAAACCTGCGAGACTTGCTACAACTTGATGCTGATTTAACATTTCTCGAATTCCTGCTAATTTATGCAATGGATTTGGCTTGAAAATTCCGCAAGCGCAAAGCGTTAGTCACTACCGAAAGCGAACTGAAAGCCATGGCTGCGCCTGCGATAATCGGATTGAGCAGCCAGCCAAAAAATGGGTACAGAATACCAGCGGCGATTGGGATGCCGGCGATGTTGTAAATAAAGGCAAAAAACAGATTTTGGCGGATGTTCCGCATCGTGGCGCGGGAAAGTTTAATTGCTGTAACTATTCCTTGCAAATCTCCTGAAATTAAGGTAATGTCGCTGGCGGCGATCGCCACATCGGTACCGGTGCCGATCGCAATTCCCACATCCGAAGCCGCCAAAGCTGGTGCATCGTTAATTCCGTCTCCCACCATCGCCACAATTTTGCCTTCCCCTTGCAGGGCTTGGATTTGGGCTACTTTTTGGTCTGGTCTAACTTCGGCAAAAATGCGAGTAATTCCTACCGATTGGGCGATCGACTCCGCAGTCGATCGATTGTCCCCTGTCAGCATCGCCACCTCCAAACCGAGGTTTTGCAGTGCTTTCACCGCCCGCGCCGATGACGGTTTCAGAGCATCAGCAATGCCCATAATTGCTTCTATTTTGCCCTCTACAGCCATCCAAATCACCGTTTTGCTTGCGGCTTCCCAGGCTCGCGCCCGCAGCTCCAGATATTCAGTATCGCAGCCTAATTCCTGCATCCACCTGAGTGTTCCTAGGGCGATCGACTGTCCCCCCGAAACCGCTCGCACGCCGCTCCCCGCGATCGCCTCAAAATCACGAACATCACTCAACTTTACCTCTTGAGATTGACCGTACCTAACCACAGCTTCCCCCACAGGATGCTCGGAATTTCGCTCTACAGAAGCAGCCAATTGCAGCAACTTTAACTCGTTGCTGTCTGCGGTGCCTTTAATTGTCACAAAATCAGTTACCGTCGGCTTACCTTGAGTCAGAGTTCCTGTTTTATCTAGCACAATAATTTGAATTTTGTGAGCCAATTCTAAACTATCGGCTCCTTTAATTAAAATCCCATTTTCGGCGCCTTTACCCGTGCCAACCATCACAGCAGTCGGAGTCGCTAAACCCAAAGCGCAGGGACAGGCGATAATCAGCACTTCCACCATTGTCACCGTTGCTAAAGTGAAGTTACCCGTCGCGTTAAACCAGACAATAAAAGTAGCTAAAGCGATGGCAATGACTGCGGGTACAAAGGAACCAGTCACTTGGTCTGCTAACTTTTGAATCGGGGCTTTTGAACCTTGGGCTTCTTGCACCATCTTGACAATTTGAGCTAAAAATGTATCTTTTCCGACTCTAGTAGCGCGAAATTTGAAGCTGCCAGTTTTGTTAATTGTTGCTCCGATCACTTCGTCGCCAAGCTGTTTTTTTACAGGCAAACTTTCGCCTGTAACCATTGCTTCGTCTACTGTCGAAGCACCTTCAATTACCTCTCCGTCTACGGGGATTTGTTCGCCCGGGCGCACCTGTACAATGTCGCCAATTACCACTTGGGCGATCGGCATTTCCAACTCTTCGCCGTTGCGAACGATCCGAGCAGTTTTTGCTTGCAAACCCATCAGCTTGCGAATTGCCTCCGAAGTCTCTCCCTTCGCCCGATTTTCCAGGGTTTTACCCAACAAAATTAAGGCAATCACGCTGGCGGCAACTTCGTAGTAAACGCTGGGAGTCAAACCCTGGGCTGCGAATAAACCGGGAAAAAATGTCACAAATACTGAATAAAAATAAGCAGCACTCGTTCCCAATGCAATCAGGGTATCCATTGTTGCGACGCGCCGTTTTAGGGATTTCCAAGCTCCTACATAAAACGATTTGCCGCACCAAAATTGTACGGGTGATGTCAGCACTAATTGCAGCCAAGAATTGTGCAGCCATCCGGGAATGAATGGCAGGTGCAAGCCGGTCATGGCTGGAATGGCACCCACAACGAGCAGGATGCTGATGCTGCCTGCGATCCAGAGTTTTCGCTGCAAGTTGTCAGATGCGGATTTGCGATCGGCTTTTTCTGCATCATCTTCTACCCCAGCGATTTCTTGCAGCGGCAAAGCTTCGTATCCCGCCGCATCAACAGCCGATTGAATTGTTGCTAAATTGGTTTGCTTCGAGTCGTATTGGATGGTTGCTTGTTCCATCCCAAAATTGACATGACACTCACTTACCCCGGGTACAGATTGAATAGCTTGTTCGATAGAGGAAGCACAAGCAGCACAACTCATGCCCCGCAATTTAAGTGTAAGATTGTCCATAAATGCCATCCTAAATTATCAAGTTACCTTCGGCGTTCAAGTGACAGGGTAGCCAGCAGATGCGATCGCATTCCTAACTTCACTTTCCGGCTTATCGGTTTGAATCGCGACCAATTTTGTCTTGAGATCCGCCTCAACAGTAGCGGCTGAGTCAATCGCTTGGACTGCTTTTGCGATCGTACTCGTACAAGCAGAACAAGCCATTTTGGGAACTTTTAGGTGTAAAGTCATAATTGGAACCTCAGCAGAAACTACTCTGCTCAATCAATGAATTAACTTGATTATAAAGTCTCCACTTAGCAGGAGAGTCAAGGGGGAATCCCGAACTAATTCTTAAGTTTTACTGCCACTCATCGTTAAGTCCAACCACAGCACAGCAATAATTCTTGGCAAATCACAATCGAAAATTTCATCGTAATTTCATCTATTTGTGACAGAATGAATAAACATGGCAGTTTTAAGGTGATAAAATCTATGAAATCAATTTCATTAAAAACAGGTTTTGCAGCGCTGATATTGACCGCCACAGCCGCCCTAACCAGCGGAGTGCTGGCAGCTTGTTCAAAAGTTCCCACCAGCCAAACTCAAGCCCCAAATGCTACCGCAGCAACTGAACCAAACAACAAGCAAGACGCGGCACCAAGCGGTATGGGTGGCATGAATCATAATATGTCAATGGATTTAGGGCCTGCTGATGCCGACTACGATTTGCGATTTATTGATGGCATGACTGTACACCATCAAGGTGCTGTCAACATGGCGAAAGAGCTGCTGAATAAATCCCAGCGCCCGGAAATGAAAAAACTAGCTAATAGTATTATTGCCGCTCAAAACCGCGAAATCAATCAAATGAAAGAGTGGCGCAAAACTTGGTATGCTAAAGCCGACAGTACGCCAATGGCTTATCACGCTCAAATGGGTCACATGATGGCAATGACTCCCGAACAAATGCAAAGCATGATGATGAGTATGGATTTAGGAGCGGCTGACGACAAATTTGACTTGCGATTTCTGAATGCGATGATTCCCCACCACGAAGGAGCTTTAATCATGGCCCAAGATGCTTTGAAGAAGTCCAAACGCCCAGAAATCAAGAAATTATCTCAAGAAATTTTGACTTCGCAAAAGCAAGAAATTCAGCAAATGAAAGACTGGCGCAAAGCTTGGTACAAACAGTAGTGACGGGCGGGATAGATTAATCGCAATATCTGTAGGTGCGGGTTTACGCAAATATAAATGCTGGTAAAAAAACACTAAACCCGCCCCGGTATTGATTTGAGAAAGCAAGATGTGACATCAAGCCACAACATGAGTGACGCGAATCACAGTCAGTTAATTGTTCAGAAAATGCTTGCTTCACTACAGTAAGAAATCCAGCCAATGAAAGAGTAGCAAAGAGCTTGGTATAACAGTGATTTAGCTTGGTTGTGCCTATCAGCAGCGGTCTAAATTTACATCATTTGATTTTTTACGTAAAAATACTGTAGACAATTTAGAAGCCCTCCCTCTACAGTATGAAAGTCACCACAAAGTTATAGACAGGGGTACTCAATGATCTCGAACAGCTTGGAATTGAGCAGCACTTATCAACGAAATGCAGATGCAGACGATATAGTTAGCGTTTTGACAGCAGAAATTGAAGCCAAAGAAGTCGCGCAACGACAAAAGAATCTACAGCGCAATCCGTTGGCATTAGGCAAAACTTATATTCGTATTTTAGAAGCCGGTGGGCATCTGGGCTGCTAAGGCGAAATTTCATCCTAATTTCATTTGTCAGTGAAAGACTAGGTTGAGGAGAGCATTTTTAGCTCTGCGTCATTGCTTAGCAGTCGCTTGTTGGAAAATGCTAATAAGTAGCTTTGGTTAATTCGGTTAACTTACTTGTTTTGGCAAAATACCAACCGTTAAGCCTTTGGCACTCAACCTGATTTTAAGGACAATGCCAACGATGATATTTCACAAAAATTCTGAATCTCCGGCAATTATTAGCAGCTTTTCAGGAACTTTGTTAAGCCTAATCTTGCTAAGTTATCCCACCGCCGTTTTCGCCCACGCTGGGCACGGAAATGAATTTCACCAAGATAGCGAAACAACTCAAACTCCTGCTGCTATCTCTGTCGATGCCGCAACAGCAAAACGGTTAGGGATCAAAGTATCTCCTGCGGCCCGCCAGCGATTAGATATCGGCATCAAAACTACAGGACAAATTGAAACTTTACCCAACCAAAAAGTAGAAGTGACTGCTCCGGTGGCTGGCAAAGTGGTAGAATTGCGAGTTAAGCCTGGGGACAAAGTATCAAAAGGTCAACCCGTTGCAGTTTTATCGAGTTCAGAATTAGGACAGTTGCGCGTTGAATCTCTCTCGAAACAAGCGGAAGCTGAGGCAGATTTGCAGCAAGCACAAGGGGATTTGAAACTAGCTACCGAAAATTACGATCGCCAAATTAAAATCTCTGAAGCAGAAATAATACAAGCCCAAACTCAATTAGCAGCAACAACTCAACAGTACCAACGAGAGCAAGAATTAGTCAATCAGCGCTCTGTTGTCAAAGTTGCTAAGGAAAATTATCAGCGTCAGATGGACATAGCGCAAGCAGAGATAGCGCGGGCGGAAACTGAATTGACTGTGGCTAAAGAACAGTTCGATCGCGATCGCGAGTTAGTTGCGTCAGGGGCGATCGCGCGGCGTACAATGCTAGAGTCGCAATCCCACTTCGCCGAAGCCAAAGCCAATGTTGCCAAGGCAAAAAGCCGTCCCGAAGTTATCAAAGCCGAAACCGAAATTAAACAAGCTGAAGTAGACTTGCCAATGCGGGAATTGCGCGATTCTCAAGGCAAGGTGGCAGAAACAAAAGCTCAACTCACCAAGGCTCTGAGCCGCCGGGAAGTCTTAGAAGCCGAGAATCAGGTCAAACGTGGCAAAACTGCCGTGCAAGTCGCTCGATCGCGCATTCGTTTAGCAGGCGCAGCCTATCAAGCGCGGCTGCAACAATTAGGTGCTGTTGCGAATGAGCAGGGACTTGTCACCGTCATTGCTCCGATTTCTGGTACGATTGCCGATCGCGCCATCACCCCAGGAGAGTCTGTAAGCGCTGAAAAACCGTTGATGAGCGTCTTAAATGACAGCCGAGTTTTTGCTACAGCCAATATCTACGAAAAAGATTTGAATCAGGTAAAACAAAGCCAGGAAGTCAGGGTGAAAGTTGCTAATTTGGGCGATCGTATTTTCAAGGGAAAAATCACCTTAATAGGCTCATCCGTGCAAGGAGAAACGCGGGTTATCCCAGTGAAAGCAGAACTAGATAATAGTAACGGCGAGTTAAAGCCGGGATTGTTTGCGGAGTTGGAGATTTTAACCAATAAAACTGTTACCAATGTTTTAGCAATTCCGACTACAGCAGTAGTAGATGTTAGCGGTAAAAAAACAGTTTACGTCCAAAATGGCGATGCTTATCAAGCGGTTGACATTGAAGTCGGTCAAACTGCGGGAGATTTAGTAGAAATTAAGAGCGGTTTATTCGATGGAGATTCGATCGTAACCCAGCGCGCGCCTCAACTTTACGCCCAATCTCTGCGCGGTAGCAAGCCGTCAACCAGTGAGGAAAAGCAAGAGGTAAGTCCTAAGGTAACAGAGGTTAACTTTAATAATTTGCCTGTGTATTTATGGTGGGCGGGAATTGGAGGAGGAATTGCGATCGCATCCGTGACTTTTGCAGCCGGGGTATTTTGGGGAAAACGGCGCAAATTGCCAGCAATAGCAGCGGATTCTAAAAACAGTTGTTTTTCTACCTCCGCAGTGGCACTAAATGCGAGTAAAGTAGATGAATTGCTGCATGATGACAACCACCATGTTAACAGCCACGAGGCAGAAACCCAGAGTTTAAAGTAAAAGTTTTGTTTACAAGTAATTACCTTGTCGGGTGCAGCTTGTGCAAGGCAAATATGTTTGTAGGGGCGAAGCATGACCGCAGTCAATATGGCATTATAACTAATAACTTATATGCGGTCATGCTTCGCCCTCTTCAAAGGTGAGATGCACTCACCTTGTCTGAGAGTTGATTCATTTATCTGCATCTAGAAAGCTGTGCAATTCTTCATCAAAAATATACCTCATAGGTTTTTTACGCCCTTTGAACTGAGCGCGCATGATTACTCGTTTTGAGCGCTTTGGCGGGACTGGATTGTAGTCTGTTTCGCCAAAGTTTTTTAGAGTTTCTGAGTATTTCTTGGGTGCTTTCATAATAACTATGATGAACATTCGATTGGTTGTTTAAAGGATTTGTAAGGTGCGTCGCTACGAGATTGTCGTTTTTTTTGAGGATTGTAGATGGCGACGCACCCTACAGCTACTGACAGCTTACATAACCCTTAAACCAAGAGGGCTAAAGCCGAACAACGTCCGCGAATCTTTCTTTCGACCGCTATAACTTATAAATCAGACTTAAAAGAGAAACGATTTCATCCTAATTTCATTGTTGGGTGTCAATCTATATTGAATGGCTATTTAACTGTCAACTGTCAACTCTCAACTGTCAACTGTTTAAATGTTCAGCACTATTCTGAGATGGGTAATTAATCGCCGTTGGCTAGTCGTTCTCGCCACCATTATTATTAGTCTGTGGACATTGTATATCATCCCCAAAATGTCCCTTGATGTCTTCCCACCTTTTGCGCCGCCGCAAGTCGAAATTCAGACGGAAGCACCGGGCCTCGCACCGGAAGAAATCGAGTCTTTAGTAACACTCCCGATCGAAAGTGCGATTAACGGAACTCCGGGAGTAACAGCAGTGCGATCGGCTTCGGCTGTCGGTCTTTCTGCAATTAAGGTAATCTTTGATTGGGGAACTAACATTTATCAAGCGCGCCAATTAATAACCGAAAGATTGCAACAAGCTCAAAGCAAACTCCCGGCTGGAGTAGAAACACCACAAATTTCTCCGACAACTTCTCCGGTTGGTTTGGTAATTACCTATGCTTTCACATCACAAACTACTCCTTTGATGGAAGTGCGCCGTTTGATTGATTGGCAAGTCACAAATCGTCTTTTGGCAGTAACTGGTGTGGCTCAAATCGTTGCTTACGGCGGCGAACAAAGGCAGTATCAAGTATTAGTCGATCCTGCTAAGTTAAAAGCTTTTAATGTGTCGTTGCAGCAAGTTGCGGAAGCGACGAAGGCTGCCAATGTTAATGCGCCGGGAGGCTATTTAATTACACCGGATAAAGAAACGTTAATTCGGGGTGTGGGGCGGATTGAGTCTGTGGCAGATTTGCAGCAATCTGCGATCGCCTCTCGCCAAGGAACACCCGTCAGAATTGGTGATGTTGCGGATGTCAAAATTGGTGCAGCAATCAAGCGGGGAAACGGCAGTTTTAACGGCAAAAAAGCTGTGATTGTGATGGTAAACCGACAGCCCGTTGCGGATACTCCGACGGTAACGAAGGCGGTTGAGGCGGCAATGGCTGAGGTGCAGCAAGCTTTACCTAAGGATATTAAGGTGACAGTGACTTTCCGGCAGGAAGAGTATATCAATTCTTCGGTGGAGAATGTGCGATCGGCTTTAGTGGAAGGCAGTATCATTGTCACCGTGATTCTGATCCCGTTTTTGATGAATTGGCGCACTCTGACGGTGGTTTTGCTCGATTTCTTCCTAACTTGGCTGTTCGGGCTGCTGGCGATGTATTGGCTGGGACTGGGATTGAATACGATGACGTTGGGTGGTTTGTCGGTGGCGATCGGCACTGCGATCGACGATGCGATTGTTTATGCTGAAAATACCTACCGCAATTTACGAGAAAATAAGGCTTCTGGGCATCCGCGCCCGGTGATGGATGTGATTTTTGATGGCTCTCAAGAGGTGCGCGATTCGTTAATTGGAGCAACGGTAATTGGGATTGTGGTGTTTTCGCCTATTTTTACTTTGCCCGGTGTAGAAGGTCGAATTTTTACGCCGATGGGAATTACTTATTTGGTAGTTGTGGTGATTTCTAGTTTAGAATCGCTGTTCGTTTCTCCGGCGCTTTGTGCTATTTTGTTGCCGAGTAAACGCATGAGTGCTGAGGAGCCTTGGTTGCCGAGATTTTGCAAAAAAATATATCACTTTTTTATCCGATTGTCAATGCGTTATTCGGCGATAATTTTAGTTTTAGCTGCTGCTAGCATGGTGGCTGCATTAGTTGTTTTGCCTTCCTTTGGACGGGTGTTTTTGCCGGAGTTTCAGGAGCAAACTTTGGTGAATACGATTCAGCTTTATCCGGGGGTGTCTTTGGAGACGACGGATAGCGCGGCTTTTGCGATGGAAGATGCACTTAAGCAGGATACCAGATTTGAATACGTGCAAGTGCGATCGGGCAGAGCTCCGGGTGATGCCGATGCTGCGGGTGTCAATTTAGCTCACATCGATATCGGTTTGAGCGAGGAAGGGATGAAAAATCGGTCAAAAACTTTGGAGTTTTTGCGGCAGGAATTTGGGAAATTGCCGGGAGTTGCACCAAATATCGGCGGTTTTATTTCTCACCGGATGGATGAGGTTTTGTCTGGTGTCAGGAGTCAAATTGCTGTAAAAATTTTTGGCCCGGATTTGAATCAGCTTCGCAGCCTCGGTGCCCAAGTTGAAGCGCAAATGAAAACAGTTAAGGGAATTGTGGATTTGCAACTCGAACCCCAGGTGCCGGTGCAGCAAATTCAAATTAAGTTTAACCGCCAAGCTGCGGGTAGATATGGTTTGAAAATTGGAGAACTTTCGGAAATCATCGAAATAGCTTTAAATGGCAAAGTTGTTTCTCAAGTTTTGGAAGCACAGCAAACTTTTGATTTAGTTGTGTGGTTGCAGCCGTCAGCTAGAAACAACATCGAAACTATTCAAAATTTGTTGGTTGATACCCCCCCTCTTTCCCCCCCTTATAAAGGTGGGGATGAAAGGGGGGGTAAAATTCC
>NZ_JAUBOJ010000081.1:0-20306 GCF_036700185.1 Microcoleus sp. BM001215392
GACAAGAAGCTCTTAAAGTCCCCCTTCTTAAGGGGGATTTAGGGGGATCTCCGGGTATAAATAGTGTTAAGTAAACCGTATTGACATATAACGGTTCTCAATCAAAGCTCAAGCAACCGGGTTTTGTCGAGATTGAGGGTTTTTGGCTTGTATTGGCTGAAAAACCCGGTTTCTGGCTGCCCATATCTCAGTCTTAAATTAGCAAATTTGTCGCCGCGTACTTATGAGATATTCCTAAACTAAAGCATTTAAAAGTGCTTGCAGTTTCAGTTGAATTTCTGCTAGTTCTTTATCGGGTTCGGAACCTGCCACAATTCCAACACCAGCATGAAGTATCGCCCGAGATCCATCGATTAAAGCCGATCGAATGCCGACAGCAAATTCGCCGTTACCAGTGCGATCGATCCAGCCCAGGGGTGCTGCATACAAAGAGCGATCGCAGCTTTCGCCGCCCCGAATTTGCTGTAGGGCGATATCCCTCGGTACGCCCGCTACCGCTGGCGTTGGATGCAGTTGGGCTAAAATTTTCAACAAGTGAATATCTGGGGGAATTCTTGCCCTGATGGGTGTCCACAAATGCTGAATGTTGGATAGTTGTAGCAGTCTCGGTAGCGGGGAAAAGTCGGGATGGATGCCGAGATGCAACAGGCGATCGACTATAAAGTCAATCACAGCTTGATGTTCTCGAATATCCTTTTCGCTGTTGAGTAAATCTTTGCCTAAATTACCATCTTCTGCTTCAGTTTTTCCCCTCGGTGCAGAACCGGCTAAAGCATCTGCGATCAACTGATTGTTGTGAATGCTAATTAAGCGTTCTGGACTGGCACCGATAAATTGCTGACCTTTGCCGTTACTGGTAGAAAACACGTAACAACCTGGATAGGTGAGGCGCAAGTTATTTAAGGAATCTATTAAACTAAAAGGGGTTTGGCAAATGACATTTATAGCTTGGGACAACACAATTTTACTGAAATATTTAGACTCGATTAATTCTAAAGCGGACTTGACAGACTTTTTAAATTGAGCCGCATCATTCACAGGAATTTGTTTTAAGGGAAGTAAGTTTGGGCTATTAATTAATTTGATGTATTTTTGAGAGGCAATTTTATTAAATTGTTTGCTAATAATTTCAGTAATAATTTTAACATTTATATCTCTATCTATTTTGGCATTGGCGACAATTGTACAGGTATCGTTGAGGCTAGTAATTTGCCATTTGGGTAAAAATATGGTACCGGGGGGAAAGTAAGAATTGGTTGCGACATTCTCATCAAAAAAGGCAAAGCTACAAAAAAAGTGCGGGCCGCTAAATGGCAAGCGTTCCGTACCGATGGTAATTGTCCGGGAAAGACTTGATTGAATAAAATTTTGAGCTATGCTAAATCGATCGCTTCCTGCTACTGTGAGATCGATCGCCGAATCTAGGGCGGCGATCGCAAAACTGTTGCCTGCAATCGGGTCTCTTTTTTCAAAATAAAAGTGTCTGTCATCGGGTGCGGCAATTTCTTGCAGTACCGCTAGCGGATCGACGGGGGAAATTTCCTGAGAAATACTAACTATTTTTGTTTGATCTTTTTCGGTTAAAGACTGCTGGCAATCTAACAGCAACTGATGCAGTTGATTGCGGTCTTGCAAAAGATTGGTGCGGTGCGGTATTACTGTCATGAAATCGAGAATAGCAGATTTGTCAGAAAGAGTGCGGTTTTGTCCCGCTATAATCCCTATTTCGATCTAACCACGCTCTGGCCGATCGCCAAACATGACCTTTGGAGTTTCCCGACAGTTTGGGCTCGCTGCGGGCAGAAAACAGACGAGCGCGCGATCGCCCGAAACATTTAGACATAAAACTTTAAGATTGAGAGGGCGAGTCTCGGCTTGCAGGCGATCGACCCCGCTCTTGTTGGCCGGCGGGCATTCCCGGGCGTGCCAGAACCCGCAAAGGCTATCAACGGATGCCGGAGGCGCACTCAAGCGGAGACTTAGCAGACATTCTTCACCAATAAAATTGTAAAATTACCAAGCTGCTATCAATTGCATCAAGTTTGTGTAATGACAACAAAGATAATTGAGCGTTCAAATAGTAAATTGTGGCTGGCGGCAATCAAGCCGCCCATGTACAGCGTTGCTGTCATTCCTATTTCTGTAGGAACTGCAATTGCTTTTGCCGAAACTCAAACGATTAATGCGTCAATTTTTTCGACATTTTTAATTTCAGCCATTTTAATTATAGCATGGCTGAATCTCACCAATGATGTATTTGACTCGGAAACAGGGATAGATAAAAATAAAGCACATTCCTTGGTCAACTTAACCGGAAATAAAGCTTTAATTTTCTGGCTTGCTAACCTATTTTTAGCAATCGGAGTGTCGGGAATCTGCGGTATTTCCTGGTGGCAAAAAGACCCAACAGTAATTTTGCTAGTAGTTTTGTGCTGCGCCCTCGGCTACACTTATCAAGGGCCGCCGTTTCGTTTGGGCTATCAGGGTTTAGGCGAAATTATCTGCTTTTTTACCTTCGGGCCGCTAGCTTTAGCTGCTGCTTATTACAGTCAAACTCAAACTTGGTCTGCTACTAATTTTGCAGCTTCGGTCATCGTGGGAATTACTACGAGTATCATCTTATTTTGTTCTCATTTTCATCAAATTGAGGACGATTTGGCGGCGGGTAAAAAATCACCGATTGTCCGAATCGGTACGAAAAAAGGTGTGCAGTTGTTGCAGTGGTTGTGCGGCAGCGTTTATGCTTTGACTGTGCTGTTTGTGGCGCTGCGAATGTTCCCAATTTGGACGCTGTTGATTTTTGGGAGTTTGTTTTTTGCGATCGACCTTTGCCGCCATGTCGCAGACTATCACGACCAACCCGCAAAGGTCAGCAACTCTAAGTTTATCGCAGTGACGCTGCATTTTACGAGCGGTTTGCTGCTGGCGCTGGGGTTTGTTTTGTAGTTTGGGCGATTATCGAGAATTTCGGTAAAATAGAACTATGGTTCGTAGTCAGGACTTTAGTCCTCTCTGCAAGATTTTAGTCAATAAGGATTAAAGTCCTGACTACAAACAGTTAGATATTGAATCACCAACAATGAGAATAAAATCATGAGTACGCCAGTAGAAACTAGCCCAATCCTGACTCTAGAAGAAATCTTTAGTCTGTATCCTGATGAGTGGGTGCTAATTGCTTACACTGAATTAGATGAGGATTTGAGTGTAATTCGAGGTAGAGTTTTAGCACACTCACCGGAACGCGATTTACTGTACAATAATGCTTTGTCAAGGAAGGGAAAATCAGTGGCAATAGAGTACACGGGCCCTATCCCTGAAAATTTAGTCGCTATGTTGTAACAGAAATGTCAAATTATCAAAAAGTTTATCGCTTGTTGCCTTACGGACGTAATTTGCTCGCGGTGCAAGCAACCATTGGTGGAAATAATGGTGAGGCGAATGAGTATCGGGTGCGTTTACTGGTGGATACGGGAGCCAGCTACACAATATTGCCAATTAAAACATTAGAGGACTTGGGTTACGATCCACGCAATCCTGTACGCAGGCAAGAAATCTTTACAGGCCAAGGAAGAATCTATGTTCCTGTAATTAATGTATGTTGGTTTAATTGCGTGGGTCAATTCATAGAAAACTTTGACGTATTTGCCCACGATATACCGCCGAATCTTCGTATAGATGGTCTTCTTGGTATGGACTTTCTCACTCGTTTTCAAGCCGTCATATCTGTTAGCGATGCGGAAATTAGATTTCAGTAAGTATGGAAAAATTCAAAAGTTATCAATTTCACTATTCGTTAACTGGCAACAAAAACCAGCAAACTATTCTAGTTTTGCATGGATTCACGGGCAACAGTCAAGACTTTAGCAGCGTGATTTCCTTACTCTCTAAAAAATATTGCTGTCTCGCAGTTGACCTTCCCGGTCACGGACAAACCAGAGTCAGCGGCGACGAAAGTTGCTACAATATGCCAAATACAGCCCAAGCATTGATCCACTTATTAGATGATTTACAAATAGACAAATGTTTGTTGTTGGGCTACTCAATGGGCGGGCGACTGGCGCTGTACATGACATTACATTTTCCTGAAAGATTCGATCAAGTCGTGTTAGAGTCAGCTTCTCCGGGATTGAAGACGGAAAAAGATCGATCGCACAGACGACAAGCCGATTCACAAACAGCACAAAACCTCGAAAATAGCAACATCAAAGATTTTATCTTAAACTGGTACGATCGCCCTTTATTCAAATCCTTAAAAAAATCTCCCAAATTCCACCAACTCATAGAAAGCCGCTTAGGAAACAATCCTTTAGAATTAGCCAAATCGCTGCGCAACATGGGAACCGGCAACCAGCCCTCTCTCTGGGAAAAACTCGCCCAAAATCAAATCCCTCTCCTGTTGCTAGCGGGAGAAGATGATGATAAATTTGTAGGTATCAATGCAGAAATTGCCAGCTTGTGTCCGGCTGCTACTCTCAAGATTATACCAAACGCAGGTCACAACATCCATTTTGAAAATATTGATAACTTTGGATCGGTTGTGAGACAATTTTATGATTAACGAGTATTCAGAAACCGGGTTTTTTACGAAAATCATTCGTTGTTACCGACAAATTAGGTAAAAAACCCGCTTTCTTTGGCCTTATTGATGATTAACGGGTAGTCAGAAACCGGGTTTTTTACGAAAATTATTCGTTGTTACCGACAAATTAGGTAAAAAACCCGGTTTCTTTGGCCTTCGTGACAATCGACTAAAAAGTAAATGCAATATAAATTTGAGTTTCGCGCCTATCAGCGAAAATTTAAGCGCCCGCTGCAAACAAGTCACGGTATTTGGGATATTCGAGAAGGAATTATCTTGCGACTTGTTGACGAAAATGGTCGAATTGGTTGGGGAGAAATTGCCCCACTGAGTTGGTTTGGTTCCGAAACTTTTGAGCAAGCTTTAGATTTTTGTCAACAGTTACCTGCTAATATTTCATCTGAGATGATTTTCGCGATTTCCGCTGAATTGCCTGCTTGTCAATTTGGTTTTGAGTCAGCTTGGGAAAATCTCAGCCAAGTAATCGAAAATACACTTCGTCAAGACAAAGTTCCGAAAAATCAATGTAGCGGTTTGTTACCCGCAGGTGAAACAGCTTTGCAGGTTTTACCAAGGCTTTG
Organism: Microcoleus sp. BM001215392; assembly: GCF_036700185.1. NCBI lineage: Bacteria > Bacillati > Cyanobacteriota > Cyanophyceae > Oscillatoriales > Microcoleaceae > Microcoleus > Microcoleus sp. BM001215392. Next base: position 5,161 of record NZ_JAUBOJ010000081.1, read on the forward strand.
GTTGGAGGGATTTCGCACGTTTAAATGGAAAATTGGCGTTGCTGGAATTGAGGAAGAATTAACTATTTTTCAGCAGCTAATCGCAGCAATGGATGATTTGGGTCAATACGCTTGGGATAAAAAGACCCGGCGGTTGAAACCGCGTCTATACAAGCAAAACCCGCCGACGCGGGTTGAAGAACAAGCAGTTAAAATTACCTTGTCTTCTTCAGTCCGCGTCGGCGGACATCGTTTGACAAGACGCGGTTTCAACCGCCGTCTTATCCTTTTGCGCTTAGATGCTAATGGGGGACTCACCTACTCGGAGGCTGAAAAATGGCTGGAAGCCTGCGATAGTCTGACAGCAACACCAGACTTGGCCGTCGAGATTGAATTTTTGGAACAGCCGCTGGCGATCGCACAGTTCCCAGAAATGGTACGATTGAATGCTACCTATAAAACGGCGATCGCCCTAGACGAATCCGCCGCCAATCTCGATCGCATCCAAGAATGCTACAACCAAGGCTGGCGCGGAATTTTCGTCATCAAACCTGCGATTTGCGGTTCCCCATCGCAACTGCGAAAATTTTGTCAAACTCACAATATAGACGCAGTTTTCTCATCCGTATTTGAAACCAAAATCGGCAGACAAGCCGCCTTAAACTTAGCAACAAAATTATCTCTAAATAATCGAGCCCTAGGCTTTGGTACCGATAGATGGTTCGACGACAATCAAGACACCTGGTTACAGCATCTATGGCAGAAAATATAACAGTAAATATTCACGATATCCCGTTAGAATTGCCCGACAATTGGCTAATCGGTGGTGACAGCGGCGAATTTGCTCAAATTGTCGATCGGCAATTGCAACAAATCACCCAAAATCAATCACGAGAAACACCACCCAAAATTTGCCTCGCCGAACCAGAACCCCTGCAATTTCTTGCCAGTTTCATCGCCGCCAGCACCGCCAAATGCCAAATTTTCCTCTGCAATCCCAACTGGGTAAAACAAGAATGGGAACAAGTATTTAATTTAGTCCAACCAGACATAATTTGGGGAAAAACTGCTGAGTTAAAAAAAATATTTCCCCCTCTCCCAGTCCGCGGAGGCGGACATCGTTTGTGTGCCCGTAAACTCCGCGAATTCCGTTCACCCGAATTCCGTTCACCCGAATTCCGTTCACCCGAATTCCCTTCACCCGAATTTCATTCACCCGAATTCCATTCACCCGAATTCCATCATTCACCCGAATTCCATTCACCCGAATTCCATTCACCCGAATTCCATCATTCGCCCGAATTCCATTCACCCCAAATCGACAAATTAGCTACAATCATGATTCCCACGGGCGGTTCATCCGGAAAAATTCGTTTTGCAATCCACACTTGGGAAACACTAACCGCATCAGTCCAAGGTTTTCAACAATATTTTAATATTAAAAAACTTAACTGTTTCTGCATTTTACCCTTATACCACGTCAGCGGTTTAATGCAATTTATGCGCTCTTTTACAAGCGGGGGAAAACTGGTAATTGCGCCATTCAAAGCACTAGAACTAGGCGAAAGATCCGATATCGAACCAGAAGAATTTTTCACTTCCTTAGTACCAACTCAACTGCAACGGCTGCTGCAAAACCCAGATACAGCTAATTGGCTGTCCCGGTTTCGTAGCGTACTTTTGGGCGGTGCTCCCGCTTGGCCCGAACTTTTAGCCACAGCTAGAAACCATCAAATCAAATTAGCGCCGACTTACGGAATGACAGAAACCGCCTCGCAAATTGCTACACTCAAACCCGAAGACTTTCTCGCGGGAAATAACACTTCGGGTCAAGCTTTACCCCACGCGAAAATAACTATTCGCAGTGCAAGCGGCGAGATTTTGTGCTACAATAAAATTGGTAATATTGCGGTTGATGCTAAATCTTTAGCGCTGGGCTATTATCCAGAACAATTTAGCGATCGGCAATACTTCCAATTAGACGATTTAGGATTTTTTGATAAAAATAACTACTTAAATATCGTCGGACGCAGCAGCGACAAGATTATCACAGGCGGAGAAAACGTATTTCCTGCCCAAGTCGAAGCCGCCATTAAGAATACTAATTTAGTTGCGGATGTGGCTGTAATTGGCTTACCAGACAAAGATTGGGGCCAAGTCGTGACGGCTGTTTGGGTTCCCATTAATTCCGCAGTTACTGTCGAGAATTTGCAAGAGGCGATCGAAGATAAGTTGAGCAAATTCAAGCGACCAAAAAATTGGGTTGTAGTCGCACAATTGCCACGAAATGCTCAAGGAAAACTCAATCGAGAACAATTAGAAGAACTAGCAATCAAAAAGGTTGGTAGTGAGGACTTTAGTCCGCATAAATCAAAAAACTAAAAGGTTGGTAGTGAGGACTTTAGTCCGCATAAATCAAAAAACTAAAAGGTTCGTAATGAGGACTTTAGTCCGCATAAATCAAAAAACTAAAAGGTTCGTAATGAGGACTTTAGTCCGCATAAATCAGAGCACTAAAGTCCGAACGATCGAACCTATATCTATTAATCCACAGCTAACAGCCTTCTCGTCTTCTCAGCTTCTTGTCTTTGAAAGTCCACAAACTTCAACATTCGGTAAAGTACCTCTATTTGCGGCAAATTAATACCTGCTTTTTTAGCCACCCGCATCGGATTACCAAAAATCGCCTCAACTTCCAGAGGCCGCGATTCATCGTAATCAATTTTCATGCTAGTGCGGTAAGGCTTCATTTTCTCAGTGTAATCTAGCATATGCGGGATAAAATCATCGGGAATAATGCGATCGCAACTTTTGGCCCCCGCTACCACTTCCGCCATAATTTCCTTGACCAAAATCAGAGTATCCCGATTTGCCATCAGTTCGTCTGTTCTGGCATTCAAAATCACAGACAGCCCGTTATAAGGAATATTCCAAACCAGCTTTTTCCACCTAGACAATAGCAAATCTTCGCTCATTTTAATCTGAATGTGAGCGCGTTTAAAATCCCTGGCAATCTGGTGCAATCTATCAGTAATACCGATGGGCTTGTAGTCTTGGGCATATTCGCCAAGCGTAATCGTACCATAATCTAGATGGCAAATATGACCGGGGCTAACTTTATAAGAACACAGAAAACACAGCCCGCCCACCACTCGTTCTGCACCGACAATTTTAGCTACTTCCGGTTCGGTATTCAGTCCGTTTTGCAATACTAAAACCACGCCGTTATCCTTTAATAAAGGAGGCAAAAGTTTGGGCAATAAGTGATTTTGAGTTGTTTTCAAGGCTACAATTACTACATCGCACTTAGGCATTTCGTGCGCGTCGCGGTAGGCGCGCACGTGGGGGAGGGTGAAGTCGCCTTCGGGAGACTCCACAATCAAACCATGTTTTTTGACGCGATCGTAATCGCTGCGAAGCAAAAAATTAACTTCTAAACCAGCTTTTTGCAGTCTAGCACCGTAGAATCCGCCTAAAGCTCCCGTGCCGACGATGGCATAATTGCGATTTGTCATAAGTAGAAGGAAGAAGGAATTCGTCAGTAGTCAGTAGTCAGTAGTCATTAGTCATTAGGAAGAAGTCATTAGTCAGTAGTCATCAGGAAGAAGTCATCAGGAAGAGGGAAGTCGGAAGAAGGAAGAATGCTTCTTATAGAACTGGTTTTTCAGTCCTCTATATTTTATGTTTAATTAAGTGGAACTACTTAATATAAATAAGTCAGAACAACTTTTAAACTAAACAAAAATTTGACTGTTATTCCCTGCTATTATTTAAATATTGAAGTTATCTAAAATCTAAAATCTCAACTCTCAAATTGCCTCATCCACTGCATTAAGTCTTCAGATAGCTGTGTTTTGGTTCTGCTAACTGCATCGATGCAGACGTGCTTCGTCAATGCTTTCGCCGAACTTCTTTCTGCAACTTCTCCAGAAAATACTTGATAGGCAATTTCAAATTCATCGCCAGCAACTTGTTTGGGGGTTAGTTGAATCGTCAACCCATCGCCCGCAAACAGCGGGCGATAGAAATCTACACTAGCATGAATTATGGGAAACGCAACCTCTCGATCGCTGAAAAATGCTTTGAGATTGATGCCTGATGCTGCTAGAGATGCCTCGTAAGCTTCGTGACACATTGCCAAAACGTTAGCAAAGTAAACGACTCCAGCGGCATCGGTATCTTGAAAGCGCACAGTGCGGGTGTAAGTAAAAGGCATTTGAGGTAGTAGCGGGCGATCGCCAATTAAAGCTAAATTTTACAACTATCCTATCCGTAAACCCGCTGTTTAGGAGAACCATCTGCCTCGCCAGCAGGCGCAAACTTTGTATGTTCTCAAACTCCTTCTCCTCCTCCTCCTCACTTTTTCCCCTGCTTATTTAACCTTTGTTTTTAATCAACATTACGTCTATAATTTTCAGCGCAACTTCTTCGGAAAGATCCAATGCACAGTAAAGATCGTTCAAAAGTTGTTCTTCTTCTTCTGAAACCTCGCCATCTGCTAAAGCGATATCAGTTGTCACAGCAAAAACTGTTTCTTTAAGTTCGTCGGGAAGCGTTGCCAAAGCCGCATTAAACAGTACCTGAACCCCTTGCCGTTGCAGAATGTTCAGAAGGCGATCGAGCATTTTTCGCATCACGTCATCCGGATAGCTGCGGAACAGTTGCATCCGAGATAGCGTCATACTAATCGCTTTACTTTCGTTCTCGTTGATGTAACCGTCGGCTGCTACAGCAATTAGCGCGATCGCCGCAAATGCTTCGGCAGGCCCTAACGTTACGTCAGTTTGTTGGCGAGTCTGCGATACTTTGTCAAATAAACCCATGATATTTTCCTCATTATTTAGTAGTGAATTCATGGAGTCCCGAGCAACTCGGGCTTTCAAGGTTTTCGTCGGCATTTCGATAATTATATCAAATCTAGTTAGTTATTTATTATCAAGAAAATTATGAAAAAATTAAGATTTTTTATTGGGCGATTGGGCGCTGCAAGGGCGGGTTGATTCCGAGCCTGAATTGCCTGCGATATCTCAGGTAAAACCCGCTCTGGCAGCACCGAGGAGCTACTTGTCAAACAAAGCTAAATCTGAAGAGAGGAAATCAACAAACTGCCGTGCAGTGCGCCCGGAGCGCCCGTTGCGGCGAGTTGCCCATTCCTTAGCGCGGTGTTCCAAATCCTCAGGAGCGAGTTTAATGCCAGCTCGTTCTGCCAGATGTCGGACAATTGTTAAATAAGTGTTTTGATCCGCAGGTTCAAAAGTTAAAGTCAAGCCAAAGCGATCGCTAAATGAGAGTTTTTCCTGCACTGTATCCCAAGCGTGAACTTCATCACCGTCGCGGGGGCGAGGCCTGTCATCAAAAAACTCTCGAATTAAATGCCTGCGGTTAGATGTAGCGTAAACTACCACATTTTGAGGGCGGGCGGTGACATTTCCTTCTAAAACAACTTTCAGAGATTTAAAAGCATCATCGTCTTCCTCAAAAGAAAGGTCATCGACAAAGATAATAAACTTTTGAGGAACTCCGCGCAAATTATCGACAATTAGGGGCAAATCTTGCAAGTCAGATTTAGATACTTCAATCAAGCGCAAATTGCGAGAGCCAAATTCATTTAACAGCGACTTCACCAAAGAAGACTTACCCGAGCCGCGGCTCCCGTACAGCAAAACGTGCAAAGCCGGATAACCAGCTAGCAAAAATTCTGTATTTTTCACTAAAGCATCGCGCTGCCAGTCGCAGCAAACCAACTCTTTCAAGTTTATGCGATCGGGATGCGAAATACCCGACAATTGCCCGGATCGCCACGCAAAAGCGCGATATTCGGCAAACAAACCCGTACCAAACTTGCGGTAATATTCTGACAAAGATTCGGCAGCGCTCGACCATTTTTCTAGTTGATCGTGCAGCGGTTGGTCGGCTGGTTGTGCGACTGTTTCCGAATCCCAAATCGGAGGAACTGCGTCAAGTTGACCTGCTACCCGCACCCATTTACTCAACTGCTCGCCGCTGCATTCGTAAAGATTTTGCAGCACTTGTAAATCGTGTCTGACGGCCTCCACCAAAGCGGGCGGCAAGCTCGCAAAATCCGTTTGCTGGGCTTGGCGAGAAAAAGGGTTTTCGTCGGTAAGAATTTGCGAAATCAGGAAATTTTTCCAGCTTACATTTTTAGCAGCCTGAACTTTGAACAAGTTTCCGTAAGCTACCTGACACTCCGAACCGCTGACTTCGCTGTGGTGCAGGGCTTGCAGCAAGTCGATAAAAGCTTGACCTGCGGGGCTTTTAAGAACTGATTGATACAGCAGCAGGGATGCTGCTTGGCGTTGGAGGTAACGGATTTGGGCGATCGCAACAGAAGTTAGGGCTGACATAAGACCAATTGTATAACAGTTAGATATTCTGACTGGGTTTAATAAATTTTCTAACAATTCGTGACTCTAGTTGCAGGTCTCGCTGTATAAGTTGAGATGCAAAGAGTGAAATTTCGAGGATTAAAAATGAGTATAGGTACAGCAGCGGCGATCGGCTACGGCGTTTTAACACTGGTTGGCGGCATCATGGGTTACATCAAGGCCAAAAGCCAAGCCTCGCTGATTTCTGGCTTGATTAGCGGTTCGCTGCTGATTTTTGCCGGCACCGCCCAACTGATGGGACAAACTTGGGGTTTAACATTAGCAGCAGCTATCTCCGCTGTTTTAGTAGTAGTTTTTGTTTTACGGTTGGTCAAAACTCGCAAGTTTATGCCCGCTGGAATGCTGATTTTAGCTAGTTTGGCGTCTTTGGGGGCGATCGTTTACGAACTCAGCGGTCAATCAATGTTAGGTTTTTGATTTGAGATTTGAGATTAACTCCAAAGCCTTGACGGGGAGCTTAAATTAAAGTCAAGCGATTTTAGATTTTAGATTGACTCAACAGCCTTTACTAGAAGTCTGAACTAAAATCTAATTTTGTGTGTGTGTCCGTGACTTAATTTTTTGCCCTGCACAGCCTTTCTCAGAAACAGTGCGGCACGCTTACATTTTGCCTGGGTAATGCCACTCCTGGACGCATGAGTACCCACAAACCAGGTTTTTTAACTAAAATCTCACCCAAAACCCAGAATCTCGCTCAAAAAACCCGGTTTCTTGAGCCTGGTTTTGTAGCCAATGACCAATGACAGTTGACAGTTGATAGTTGATAGTTGATAGTTGACAGTTGATAGTTGACAGCTTGCGAAAGAGAAGGGTTGACCGCTTGACCGCTTGACCAATGACCAATGACCAATGACCAATGACCAATGACCAATGACCAATGACTAATGATTGATAACTCCATCAATATACTCCTGAACTTCCTTCAGTTGCTGCCGTTGGTATTCCATCCAATCTTTTTCCGCCGCTCGCTGTTGGGCTGTCTCTTGCTGGTACCGCGCCTGCTTTTCTAAAAAATTATTGTAGAACATTAGCGCTTTTTCAACTGTTTGAATTGCTAGGTTGACGCGCTCCTCAAAAATTTGTAAAATCAAATTATCCATAATCGCTCCAATCACCTTACAAGACTCTTCAAAATCGATCGAACTGATACCCATTTTGCTTTTGTGAACCAGAGTTTCTACAGGAATTTTCAAGGTTTCTTTAAAAGTCTTGCCATAAGACTCAGGTAAATATTTCAGGGGTTCGGTAAACTTCGACACAATCTCGCCCCCTATTGATTGCAGTCGTTCTCTAAATCTCGATTGATTGTGGAGGTCGAAGCATTCTATACAAAATTCTATTTTTTCTATATCAATTGTTTGTAATTCTTTAAAAATCAAATTAAGTTCATTTTCCACAATCAAAATCACTCGTTCAGCCTGGTAGTCTACCTCATTCCGCAACTCTTTGTGCAAATTATCTTTTTCAAAAAAACCGATAGTATCTCTTTTAAATACTTGTTGGTTTTTATCCCACAAAAACCACTGATTTTTTAACTTGGTAGCCTTGTCGCTCCACGATTTGCGAACTTTAACAATAGCATCAGATTTGCCCTGTTTTCCTAAACTGCGAATTCTCACATCGCAGCCGCTTAGTTCGCCAATTTGCTCCCACACATCAACAGCAGAGGCTTTAGCAATTCTCGGCTTGCTATTCCAGACATCCTCCGCCTGAGATACATCTTTGAAACATACCTGAACTAACCCCTTGAGTCTGAGGGCCGATTGCTTGATTTCCTCAATACAAGGTTCCACATCTAGGCTGAGGTGGGTAGCTGACTGTTTAATCTCCACGGATTGATATTCGTCTGCTAGTAGTCGATCGCTAAACTGGGTAATAGCCTGGAATACTTTGAGATACTCATTCATTTCCTTTGATTCCTCCTTTCCCTAAATAGCATACAATACACAACATCTACCTTTTTCAATGCAAACAGACTCACAACATGGATTATCTGTTCACCCCTGCAACTGGGGATCGACTCAATACTGGCAGTCTGGTACAGCCTGCCACGAAAACAGGAAAATTGCTCCCTGCTGCTAGAGATCCGGTGACAGGGGAGTTTGTGGAGATTGCAAAAGTCTTTTATCCATCAACAACTGCAACTCTATCCCATCGCGGAGTTCTAGGATTGCTCGCACAGTTAGCCGGAGGCGGCCCCCTACAGCCGTTGGTGGCTCCCGCCTACGTGACAGCGGCGCCGTTGCAGCTTGCTCAAACTCATCAGGGGTTTCAAAAAATATACAGAATGCTCAACTGTCTGAAAATTAATTTGGCTGTGATGCAAGCGACGGCTGCTGTCATTGGTATTGGCACTGTATCGAACACAGTTTTGTCAGCAGTAAACCTTGACCAAGTATTAAAAATCAGAGAAGAGGCAAAGCACCAGAAGCTAAAAATTAAAGATGGGTTTATCGATCTCAGACACATCCTCAAAGATCGTGGAGTAGACGTGATCCAGCAGATTTTTAAGGTGGCTCACAACTCAAATTTTGAAATGTACCGCCAGAAACTGGTTAACGGTTACGATATTTTTTCTAAAGCTATCAAACGCTGCCAGTCAGCCCTGACAGTGCCGGATATCAAACTTCGGAATTCCGAAATTAATAGCGGGCGGGATATGCTGTTTGAGGCTTTAAAAATTTATGATAATCCGGGTTTGTTGGAGGGGCTGTGTTGTGCCGCACAGCTCCGGCAAAGAGAATGTGTTTGGGCGATAGAGCTGGCGATCGGCGTCACGTTTCAGTTGCAGCGCGCTTATGATATGGTGAGTTCGCGCCTGAAAGAACTGCAATCAAAAATTCGTCAAGATATTCTAACTGTTGTTAAAGGATGTCAGTCGCAATCAGAACTAGATTTTTTATTTCCCGAAGTTACTAGAGTTCTCGGTCATGACTTAAGTGTCATTGAGTTTTGGCAAAATGAGGTTGATTGGATGCAAACTTTGTCTGCAAAAGACCAGCACCAGTTAGCTAGTTTAGATAAAGTCAGCGGCGATAATTTAAAAACTAGCATTCACACTACATTTGCGGTAGTAGCTGCGGAACCTTCGCTTTATGAAAATTTAAAGCAAAAGTCTCACTTCCTATCCTTGCGCGACCAGCTAGTCTTCGCCGTGTCGCCAGAACTCCGCCGCGGATATGAATTTTATGTTTGCCAGCAGGCGATCGCCAGTGGCTATCCAGCTTTAGCGACCTCGAACTGGCAAGAAATATCTGATTTAACTGTGACTAACCTCTACTACTTTTTTCAAATCCGAGAGGACTCAACTGCAAATTTTTCCCTTGAAAACGAAATAGAAACACCTGATTGGCACTTTCCTAAATCCTTAGAACATGAGCTTAATTACTGTAATTAAATGAAAGGCGATAAGTATTCGTAGGGTGCGAATCATGATTAATCCCTAAATTCTCTCGAATTTGCCAGTGGCGACGCACCGACAATCGCCCGTGGAAACAACCCTAGAACTTACTGAGCACCAATAATTATTGTGTATCATACTTTTTGTAAATGGTATAAGGTGCGGATCTGTGAGATTGTCAATATTTAGCTAGGGATTGATCGCACAGATCCACACCCTAGGAGTGATGAGATTGGACGTTGGATAAAGTCCACGCTTTCTTAAGCTGGCACTCATGACAAATGACAAATGACAAATGACGGCAGGACTTCAGATTACCTGAGCCACAATTTGATAGTATTGTCTTTAGAACCGCTAGCAATTGTTTTGCCGTCGGGACTAAAAGTCACCACATAAACCTCATCGGTATGTCCTGTCAAAGTATTCAGCAATTCTCCAGTAGCAAAGTCCCAAACTTTTATAGTTTTGTCCTTGCTCCCGCTGGCAATAAAATTCCCGTCCGGGCTGATAGCAACCGAGACAACATCGTCAGAATGTCCCTTAATCGAGCGAATTAAATCTCCTGTTTCGAGATTCCAGATTTTAATACTTTCATCGTAGGAACCGCTAACAATTGTCTTGCCATCCGGGCTAACAGCAACGGATCTTACCGCGTCGCCGTGTCCCTCAAGAGTTTTTAGCAACCTCCCCGTTGCTACATCCACAATTGTAATTTTTTTATCCTTAGAAGCGCTCACCAAACTTTTGCCATCGGGAGTAAAAGCAACAGAATAAACAAAATCTGTATGGTCGGGTAAATTTTGAAGCAAATTGCCAGTTACGGCATCCGAAATTTTGGTGGTTTTGTCGCCGCTGCCGCTAGCAACGAGTTGTCCGTCGGGGGCGAGAGCGACTGACCAAACAGATGCCCTGTGGTCGAGAGTGCGAGTAACTTGCCCTGTTTTCAAATCCCACAGCATGACTCTCCAAAAACCTGTTCCTGTCGCAAGTTTGGTGCCGTTAGCGTCGAAAGCAACCGACCAAATTGTAGAGGAATCTCCGGGGAAAGTGCGGATCGATTTGCCTGTAGCTAAATCCCAAATTTGGATGGTTTTGTCTTTGGAACCGCTGGCTAACATTAAGCCGTCTGGACTGAAAGCAACAGCTCCAACTGCATCTGAATGCTGAGCGAAGTTTTTGACTTTGGCGTTTTTCCAGCGCCGACCGCCCCCGCATTTTTGCTGTAAGTTTTGAGCGGAGGTATAGCTGGTAGAAGTTGGGGCAATTGTTGGGATTTGGCTGATGCAGCCTTCATAATTGCTGGCTGTATAAAGAGATTCAATTTGATTTAGTTGTTCGGTTTCTTGCTGCACTCGCTGCTGCCTTTCTTGCCATTTGAGATATCCGTAAATGCCGCCGATCGCAGTTAAGAGTGCTGCAATTGTTGCTCCGGCGAGATAAGGATTGAATTTGCGAGGTAATGAGGGAACAATTGCTGCGCTGCTGGTGCTGGTGTTCGCGATCCTCTCCGTTGGCTGCGCTAACGACAAATCGCCTTTTCCGTTGAGATGTACCTCCGGGGATACGGCCGGAATTGCGTGCACTCCCAGTGGAAGAGCGCTGCTGGCTGGGGGCGGATTGGGGTTGGGGTTGCGGTGTCCTTCTAAAACTATGGCGATCGCCTTGTACAATTTACCAAATAAAGATTTAGGTACGACTAATTCTTCGATTCTGGCGGCATCTTCGTCGGTAAGCCCTAAAACTTGCTGCAAACGTTTTAACTCTTCGCGAGTTTCCACAGAAAAGGGATATTCTTGCTGCATGGCTTCTTGCAGCGATTGTTCGTAGCGTTCGCCTTTTTGCCTGTATTTGCGGTAAGGGTTCAATACCTCGTCTTCGATCGCCTCTGATTCTTCTGGTTGCAATTCTAAACTGACGCGCAATTCTTCCAATATTCTCCGACCGACGACTGTAATGTCACCGCGACTGCTACTGCGCCGATCGACTTCTTCGCGATAGATTGTCAGCTTGGGGATTCGCGCGCGCGATCGATCGCCAATTTTGCGCAAATCTGCCAAAGCCTCCGCCGCCGACTGGTAGCGCTCCCGAAAATCGTAGCGCACCATATTGTCCAAAACATCGGACAGCGCTTGGGAGCACGTGGTTAAATGGCGCCAAACAATTTCGCCTCGATTAGAATTTTTCAAATCCCGCAGTTTCGGCAAATCGTAAGCCGGCAAACCCGTCATCGCTTGGATACCAATCATTCCCAAAGCGTAGATATCGCTGTTAAGCTGCGGGTTGTATTGAAATTGCTCGATCGGCATATATTCCAGCGTACCGATCCGTACAGTTACGGGCGCTTGTCTTTGGGCGATGTGAATTTCTTTCACCGAGCCAAAGTCAATCAAAACTAACTTGTTATCCGCATAGCGCCGGATTAAATTTGCTGGTTTAATGTCTCGGTGAATTACTCCCTGGCCGTGGACAAACACTAAAATTTCTAACAGTTCCTTCAGCAAAGGAATAATTTTTTCTTCTGTTACCGGTTTCCCCGGCACAATTTCGGTGGATAGCGAGTGACCGGCAATAAACGATTCTACTAAGAAAAATTCTTCGTTTTCTTCAAAATAAGCAAATAGCTGAGGGATTTGGTCGTGTTGACCGAGCTTTTCTAGAACTTCTGCTTCTTTTTGAAAAAGACGGCGCGTAGTATTAATTAATTTCGGTTCGCTGGTACCGGGACGCAGGTGCTTGACAAAGCACTGGGGTTCCCCGGGGCGGCGAGTATCTTTGGCCAGATAGGTTTGTCCAAATTCTCCTGTTTCTATGACTTCAATGATTTGATAGCGTCCATCTAAAAGTTGGCTCACCATGATAATAACTTAGTTGCTCCTGGGCAATGGGCATTGGGCATTGGGCATTGGGCAATGGGAAGAAAGCTTGCGCAGGGCATTGGGCATTGGGCATTGGGCATTGGGAATTGGGCATAGTTTTTTCTTTCCTTCTTCCGACTTCCATCGGACTTCTTCCTTCCTTGTTCATTATTCCTGACCTCCGCTACATCCGCCCTTACGAATCCGTTGCCGAACTTTCTGACCTCCGCTACATCCCGTACATTGCCCGTTGCCGAACTTCATTCAACATCTGCCATACTTTATCTTTTCAACATCTGCAAAGCTTGATATCCCAAAAAGAAAAAACCCAAAGCTCCGAGTACCGCGATCGTGTCCGCCAACACATCGACTGAAACAAATTCGCCCATTGCAAGATCCTCTGACAACTGATATTTATCCTCGGCTTTTCGGTCGCTGACTGGGCGAGGGGTCTTGCCCCTTGCTGCGGTAGAGCCGAAAGATGCTCACAAATTATAGCAAAGGAGATGCTCAAAATAACTTTTTGGGCGATCGACTAGCTTTTTGTTTTAATATTTTTTAATATTTAGACAGACAAATTGTGCACGTAAATTTTGAGGTCAGTTCGCTTTGATATTGTTAACCCTGGTAATTTTTTCTCTCATCGTAAGTAGAGCTTACACCAAGAATTTGCGCCAATCGGTCAAAAATGCGCCTCGAACCGACAGCAGTGCAGCGAGGCCCTCTGTCGAGCGATCGCCCAAAGTTTCGGTAATCGTACCAGCATACAACGAAGCTGAGAATATTCGGGATTGCGCGATCGCCATTTTGGAGAGTACAGCCCAGTCTGCTGACAACCTAGAGGTTTTGATTGTAGACGATCGCTCCACAGACGACACCAAGGATCTCGCCCAAACTCTGCAACAAAAGCTGAACGACCCCCGCCTCAAAATATTAGCAGGTGAGGCGCGACCTACCAACCAATATTGGGCGGGCAAAAACTGGGCCTGCGCCCAAGCTGTGCCGGAAGCAACCGGGGACTTCCTATTATTTATCGATGCCGACGTGCGGCTGAAACCGGGGGCGATTGAAACCGCTATCGCCACAGCCGAAACCGAGAAAATAGACTTGCTAACCTGTATGCCAGCGCTGGTTTGCGAGTGTTTTGCCGAGTGGTTGGTGCAGCCGTTAATGTTCAATCACCTAGCAGTTTGCTTCGATTTTACGGCGGTTAATGATGCGGCAAAAACAGACAGTGCTTTTGCGGGCGGCCCATTTATGCTGTTTAGGCGATCGGCTTACGAAAAAATCGGCGGACACGAAGCAGTTGCCGGCGAAATTGTGGAAGATGTGGAATTAGCTAGACGCATCAAGCGTGCGAATTTAAAGCTCGCACTTTATTCCGGGACAAATTTGGCATCCGTGCGGATGTATCGGTCTTGGAGCGCATTGTGGGAAGGCTGGACAAAGAATTTGTATCTCGGCGCTAACCGCAGTTGGGGTGCGATGTTTTATATGGCCGCAATTATGTTCTTTCTTTATCCGATGCCGTGGTTGGCATTAGGTATTTTGCTGGCTAACGGTGAAGTTGCCAACCTAATTACTAATCATCAATTAGCAATTAACAACTACCACTTGCCGATTACCTTGTTAACTATTTGTTTATGTGCGATCGTAATTTGGTACCATTACACTTTGCGCCGTTTGGGTGCCGAAATTTCTGACTGTTCGACGAAATACTGGTGGTTGGGAGGTTTGGGAGGTACGTTAATTGCGGCAATTGCGATCGGTTCTGCGATTAAAACCGAAACCGGTTGGGGATGGACTTGGCGGGGGAGAGCTTTGCAAATCAAGACTTAATAGAAATTGTAGCGATCGCATTTCGAGATATCTCGGGGCGATCGCTTTTTTGAAGAATTGGCTAACAACTTAGATTTTGATAAGTTCTATATAGTACGGTAGAATCAAAATACCTGAGTCAGACGAGGCTTTAAGCTTATGTCTAACTCAGGTTATATATAAAATTATTTTTAAAATTAAAATCAATCGCATGACAAATAACTTAACTACAGGAAACCCCTATAGAAACACACTTCATTACGAGTATCCCCAAGACATACCTGAGTCCTGTGCCGATATCGTAGAGGAACTGCGGACTAAGGCTCAAGATGTTCGATCGACTCATATTAAAAAAATCGATTCTGGTAATACTGCTGCTGCGAAACTAGAACTCGCAACAGGTGGAGTTTATAGAAAAGACGCTACGAGCAAGAAAAAGCCTATCAATATTCCCGGCGAAAACAATGGGCCACAGTTGCTGTTTGAGCCAAGGATTGATAGAGCATCACTCAATAATAATTACAACGAAAAACACGCTGAGTACAAGCTCTTCAATGCACTTGCAGAAGACTTGGAAGGAGATAGTGTACCTTCGGATGCGACAGGAAGGCTTTACCTCTACACGGAGATGCAGATGTGTTCTGGCTGTAACACTACTTGCGATGAAGACTTTGGTAGATTGTTCCC